>CAZHIE010000064.1:0-8167 GCA_964532435.1 uncultured Planctomycetales bacterium | reverse complement strand
TGGACCGCAGCCGACCTCGGCCGCATTGCCTGGACCGCAGGCCGCCCTCGGCTGCATTCGGCGACGGCCCAGCGCCGGCGCCGCCCCGGCTTGCACCCGGCCGCCGGGCTGCACATGATCCGCGTCGCGATTCCTGTCTTGGAGCCGCCCGACCGGCGGTTTGGGAGGTGGACGATGAGCCTTCGAGATCAAGTCGCGCTCGTTACCGGCGGCTCGCGCGGGATCGGACAGGCGGTCTGCCTGGCGCTCGCGCAGAGGGGCGCGACGGTGGTCGCTGCCGCGCGGCAGGTGGACCGCATCCGCGCCTGGGCCGACACGAGTGGAGATGTGGGGGCGCGCATCGTTCCCCTCGCGCTCGACGTGACCGACAAGGCGGCCGTGCAGGCGGCAGTCGAAGGCGTGGCGGACAAGCACGGCCGGCTCGACGTGCTCGTCAACAACGCGGGCATCACGCGCGACGGCCTGCTGATGAGCATGGAAGACGACCAGTTCGACCAGGTGATCGACACGAACCTGCGTTCGGTGTTCTGGGCGATGCGGGCGGCGTCGCGGCACATGGTCCGCGCCCGCGCAGGGCGCATGATCAACATCGGCAGCATCTCGGGCATCTCGGGCAACGCGGGCCAGGCGAATTATGCCGCGGCAAAGGCGGGGCTGATCGGCCTGACGAAATCCGCGGCGAAGGAGCTGGGCAAGCGCGGCGTGACGTGCAACGTGGTCGCGCCGGGCTTCATCGAGACGGACATGACCGACGGCCTGCCGGACAAGCTCAAGGAGACGGTGCGCGCCTACATCCCGCTCCAGCGTTTCGGCAAGCCCGAGGAAGTGGCGTCGCTGGTCGCCTTTCTGGCCGGGCCGGGCGCGTCGTACATCACGGGCCAGGTGTTCGTCGTCGATGGCGGGTTGCACATGTAGCCCGGCAGTCCGTTGGTTGATGGACCGCGGCCGCCCTCGGCTGCATTCGTTCTCGAAGAGAACGCGAGTGTCCGGGCGCGGAGGCGGCGTCGGGTCGCGCGCGGCGCCGTTGCGGCGCGTTGGCCGATTCGCGCATCGCCGGCAGATTCCGCTACACTCCCGCCGGCAGAATGCGAGGGCCACCCATGCATGATCCGGTTCACGAGCTGCTCAACGTGTCGCTGCGAATTCTGCACATCTTCGCGGCGGCCACGGCGATCGGCGCCATCGTCTTTCAGCGATTCGCCGTGCTGCCCGCGCTGGCGCCGTGCGACGAGCTTCAGCGGGCCGAGCTGCGCACGCGGATGGCCGATCGCTGGCGGCCGCTGATTTACACGATGATGGCGATTCTGCTGGTGACCGGGCTGGTCAACTACGTGGTCTTTAAGATTCCGGAATACAAGTTTCACCCCGGCAAGGGCTTCTATCACGGGCTGTTCGGCGTGAAATTCCTGGCGGCGCTGGGCGTGTTTCACTTCGCGACGGTGCTGACGCTGCCCGGCGCGCGCGGCGATCGCTGGCGCGCCCGCAGCCGTCTGTGGCTGCAATTCATGCTGGCGCTCGTCGTGCTGATCGTCGTGATCGGCGCGGTGCTGCGGAATTTCCAGGATCTGTTCGGCTAGCGGCGCCTCATACTTGCGGCCGCGCATCAGGGGAGCATCGGCCTCTGGCCGGTGCGAATGCCTCTGGCCGGTGCGAATGAGATTTTCGCACCGGCGGGACGCCGATGCTCCCCGTTTATTTTTGAACCGGCGGGACGCCGATGCTCCCCCGGTCGGGCGCCGCTACCGGCGCTCGGTCAGGCGCTTGAGCGCCTCCTCCAGCGCCGCCATTCGCTTCTTCATCTCGTCATTCTCGCGGCGCACGCTGCGCAGATCGCCTTCGAGCTGCGCCACGCGCGCGTCGCGCTCCAGCAGCTCCGCGTGCAGGCCCTGAATCGCAACCAGCGCCACGCCGTCGGCGTCGACCGTCGCGATGGCCGTTTCGCCCTCGCCCAGGCCAAACTTTCCGTAAAAATCCTGCGCCATCGGTCCGAGATGCCGAATGTTCGGGTCTTCGGCCTTGTAGTGCCACTTGTAGATCGGCATCTCGACGACCCGCTTCAGAATCTCCTTCGGCGAGACGGTCTCGACCGAGTCCTTGAGCGTGCGGTCCGACGAATTCGTCCATGCGCCGCCGAGGCTCAGGTACGCGCCGGTCGAGGAACTCAGCGCCCGCTGGCCCTGCCGCTTCAGCTCGACCCAAAGCGTCGTCGCGGCGTCCTCCAGCCGCACCGCGCTCCCGCGAATGCTCAGCGGCGTCGCGTCGGTGGTGCCGATGACGGCCGTCTGCACGCCCGCGTTGCCGCCCTGGCGCCAATACATGCCGTCGATGAAATTCGTGTCCAGCGTCAGCTCGCCATTTTCGATGCGAAGTCCGGGTCCGACGTCGAGCCCGCCCACTTCGCCGCCCACGCAATCGCGCGTGTCATACACGCCGTCGCCGTTGCGATCCTCGGCCGGATCGCCGACGCCGTTGCCGTTCTCGTCCCAGCACGATCGGCCGGGGGGACCGACCGGCCCGCGCGGTCCGGGCAAGCCGCCGAGGCAGTCGTTCCAGTCGATGACGCCGTCGCCGTTGCGATCTTCGCCGGGGTCGGCGATGCCGTTGCCGTTCTGGTCCCAGCAATCGAGGCCCGGCTGACCCGGAGGTCCGCCGAGGCAATCGCTCGCGTTGAACAGGCCGTCGCCATTCACGTCTTCGCCCGGATCGCCGACGCCGTTGTTGTTGACGTCCCAGCAGTTCCGGCCGGCCACGCCCTGCGCGCCTTGCGGACCCGCGGGTCCGCGCGGGCCGGGCAATCCGCCGAGGCAGTCGTTCCAGTCGATCACGCCGTCGCCATTGCGATCCTCGCCGGGATCGGCGATGCCGTTTCCATTCTGGTCCCAGCAATTCAACCCCGGGTCGCCCGGCGGGCCGCCCAGACAGTCGCTCGCGTTGAACACGCCGTCGCCATTGCGATCCTCCGCCGGGTCGCCGACGCCGTTGTTGTTCGTGTCCCAGCAGCTTCGACCCGGGAAGCCCTGCAAGCCCTGCGGCCCCGGAGGCCCGCTCGGCCCCGGCAATCCGCCGAGGCAGTCGTTCCAGTCGAACACGCCGTCGTTGTTGCGATCCTCATTCGGATCGGCGACGCCGTTGGCGTTCTGATCCCAGCAGAACAGGCCCGGCGGGCCGGCCGGTCCCTGCGGCCCGGCGAGGCAGTCGTTCGCGTCGAAAAGCCCGTCGCCGTTGCGATCTTCCGACGGATCGGCCACGCCGTTCTGGTTCGCGTCCCAGCAGGCGATGCCGCGGCAGTCCTTCGTGTCGAACGCGCCGTCGCCGTTCTTGTCTTCGCCGGGGTCGGCGATGCCGTTGCCGTTTTCGTCCCAGCAATTGAGTCCGTCGCGACCGTCGTTGCCCTCCGCGCCCTGGGCCCCTTGCGCGCCGCGCGGCCCGATCGCGCCTTGTGTGCCCTGCACGCCGTTCGCGCCGGCCGCGCCGGCGGGACCGGCGGCGCCGTTTGCGCCGGACTGTCCGTCGCGTCCGTCTGTGCCTTGCTCGCCGGCCGGACCCTGCTCGCCTTCGACGCCGCGGAGGCCGCGTGGCCCGCGCGCGCCGGGGACGGATGGCGTCGATTGCCCGGGGTCGTTGCCGGGGTCGTTTACGGGGCAACCGCCGAGGATCAGGGCGAGCGCGAATCCGCCGGCGAGCAGCGCGCGGGTCTTGCGGCGACCGTGGCGCGACGAATGGCTTGGTGCGAGATGGAAGGCGCGCATGGGTTCTTTCTCCTCCGTCCGCGCAGCGGCGCTGCTGCGGAAATGCCATGGTCGACGGTTCTGTTTCGACCACCCTTACGGGCTCCGCAATCGCGTGCAGAGCGGAAGGTTGTCTTTCGGGCGACCCGCCGTGCCCGTCCCCCGAAGCGGCGGTTTCCGTGAGCACTCCCGAGTCAATAATCGGCAGTCTTTCAAAATCATAAGCCTATAACCCAGATGGATCAAGTGAAACATTGGCAGAGTTCTTGGTCACGCACTCTCGGAATCGCGCACGTCCGATAGCTTCGCTCACGGAATCGTCCCTGTGAAGGCCAACGAGGGGATCGGGCGGCGCGAATCTGCCACTCCGGATCGTCGCACGTGCATCGTGTACACTTCCACCGCAAGAGAGGGATGAATGATGCGCGTCGGTTTGGCAGTGCTGCTGATTGCGAGCGCGGCGTTTGGCGGTTGCACGCACGTCGTCACGCAGGATGCGCCGTACTACAAGGATGGTCCGCAACAGCCCGGCCCGCCCGACGGCGAGCTGCGGGCCGGCACGCACGTTTGGGCGTTCGAGCGCAGCGGCAGCTATCGCCGGGTGTGGACGGCCGGCGGCGTCAATGCATTCGTCTGGGACGCGAGCGTCAAGAGCTGGCTCGAATGGCGGCGAATGGTCGATGAGCAGAAGCGGCGGGACAAGGCACAGAGCGACACGTCGGGAACCGCGGTCACACCCTCCGCCGGGAAGCCGAAGCCGCGGTAGCCCTGTGCTCGAAATCGGGATGCGCGGCCGCCGCACCGCGGCGAGTCCCGCCGAGGAATGCAGCCGAGGGCGCCTGCGGTCCAGTCGGCATCGGGCGACATTTCGAGCCCGCCTCTCCCCAGGCGGGTCTTCGCGCGATGACGAAAAGACCCGCGTGAGGACACGCGGGCTCGGTTGGAGTCCGCTGGCCCCCCGGTCCGATTATTCCGTTTCCCAGCCGCGGTCCGGAAGCTCGACGTGCGCGATGGCCGACGTGCGGAGCATGACGCAGCCGTGCTCGCGCGTCTCCGTGCCGTCGAAGACGAGCGCGTTGGTGAGTATGAGGTAGTTCCCCGGCGCGTCGCGCAGCGCGTCCGACGGGCGGATGGCCGAGCTGGTCGACGCCTGCACGTGCATGCGGCCGCGCACGCGCGTGCCGGTGAGCAGCACCGCGTCCACCACGCAGTATTTCGTGGTCCGAACCATGACTCGCCCACCTGCATTGGCCGCGCCCGCGCGCCAAATTTCGGATCGGCGAATCCTCTGGCCGGCGTGAATTGTCCGCCGCGCAGCATCGGCCGGGCTCTGTGCCGCAGCGCCGCGTCTGCGTAGAATCTCGGACCTTTGGGGCCGCCGCCGGCCCGAACAGCGCGAGGATGCCGTGACACGCAGCGCCGCACAGATTCGCCGGGAATTCATCGACTTCTTCGTGCAGAAGCACGCCCACACGTTTGTGCCCAGCTCGCCCGTCGTTCCGCACGACGACCCGACGCTGCTCTTCACGAACGCCGGCATGAATCAGTTCAAGCCGATCTTTCTCGGCACGGCCGACCCGCGCAGCGATTTCGGCCGGCTGAAGCGCGCGGCCAACTCGCAGAAGTGCATCCGCGCCGGCGGCAAGCACAACGACCTCGACGACGTGGGTCACGACACGTATCACCACACGTTTTTCGAGATGCTGGGCAACTGGTCGTTCGGCGATTATTTCAAGAAGGAAGCGATCGAGTGGGCGTGGGAGCTGATTACGCAAGTCTGGGGGCTTGATCCGCAGCGGCTGCACGCGACGTATTTTGGCGGGGATGCGGCCGAAGGGTTGGAGCCCGATCTGGAGGCCCGCGACCTGTGGCGGAAGCTGCTGCCGGCCGAGCGGGTGCATCCGGGGAGCAAGAAGGACAATTTCTGGGAGATGGGCGACACGGGTCCGTGCGGGCCGTGCAGCGAGATGCACATCGACCTGACGCCGGATCGCAGCGGCGGCGCGCTCGTGAACGCGGGCGACGAGCGCGTGATCGAATTCTGGAATCTCGTGTTCATCCAGTTCAATCGGGGCGGCGACGGCAAGCTGACGCCCCTGCCGGCCAAGCACGTGGACACGGGGATGGGTTTCGAGCGCATCGCGCGGCTGATCCAGGGCAAGCGGAGCAATTACGACATCGACGTGTTCGCGCCGATTTTCGACGCGATTGCGCGCGTGACGGGCGCGCCGGCGTATGCGGGGTTGATGGAGGGCGACGCAGGGGGGGGCGTCGGTGCGGCGAGTGCGAAGCAAGCGGCCGTAATGCGCGACACGGCGTATCGCGTGATCGGCGATCACATTCGCACGCTGACATTTGCCATTACGGATGGGGCCGTGCCGGACAAGGACGGGCGCGGGTTCGTGCTGCGGCGGATTCTGCGGCGGGCCGTGCGCTATGGCTGGCAATATCTCGGCGCGAAGGAGCCGTTCCTGCACACGCTCGTGCCGGCGGTCGTGGACGCGATGGGCGAGGCGTTTCCTGAATTGCGCGTGGGGCCGGACGCGAAGCATCCGCGCGACAACGCGAAGCACGTGTCATCGATTCTATTGGAGGAAGAGGCGTCCTTTGCGCGCACTCTCGACCGCGGCATCGCGCTGTTCGAGGAAGCGGCCGACACGGCGCGGCGGAATCACAACGGCGAGATTCGCGGCGCGGATGCATTCAAGCTGCACGACACGTATGGGTTTCCGATCGATCTGACGGAGATCATGGCGAAGGAGCGCGGGCTGAGCATTGACATCGGGGAGTATGAGAGGTTGATGGAGGAGGCGCGGGACAAGGCTCGCACCTCGGGCGGAAGGGAGGGCTCGTTCAACGAGGGTCTCTTGGCGACGGTGGCCTCGGCACTGCCGCTGACAAATGATTCTCCCAAGTACGCGAAGTTGGAGATGAACGCGCTCGTCACAGCGATCTTGGTTCGCGATGAGGATGGCCAAGTAGCGCCGCTGCGGGACTCCCACCCGCTGCTACCGAATCAGCACGCCGCGCTCGTGCTCGACGAAACCTGCTTCTACCCCGAGCAGGGCGGGCAAGTCGGGGATAAGGGCATCATCGCCGAGGCTGGCGGGAGCGAGCACCCATTCGATGTTGAAGACACGATTCGTCTGGGCGAACGCATTCTCCACATGGGAAAGATGCGCCGCGGCGCTATCGCGCTCGGCGAACGCGTGACTCTCGCGGTTGACGTGCGCCGCCGCAAGTCCATCGTGCAAAACCACACCGCCACACACATCCTCAACTGGTCGCTGCGCGAGACGCTCGGCGACCACATTCAGCAGAAGGGCTCGCTCGTCGATCCCGATAAGACGCGCTTCGATTTCTCGCACCCCAAGGCGCTGGCGGACGAGGAGATCGACCGTGTCGAACAGCTCTGCGCCGATCAGATTCGCCGGAATCTGCCCGTCGAAACGAACGAAAACCAGCCCGTCGACCAGAAGGACGCGCTGAAGATCAACGGCCTGCGCGCCGTCTTTGGCGAGAAGTACCCCGACCAGGTGCGCGTCGTCAGCATCGGCGTGCCGGTGAAAAAGCTGCTCGCCGATCCCGACAACGCCGAGTGGCGAAAGTACAGCGTCGAATTCTGCGGCGGCACGCACGTGAAGCACACCGGCGACATCGGCCCATTCGTCCTCACGCACGAAGAGGCCGTCGCCAAGGGCGTCCGCCGATTGGTCGGCATCAGCGGCGACGCGGCGGAGCGGGCGCAGCGCGTCGGCGAGGCGCTGTTGCGGCAGGCCGAAGCGCTGAAGTCCGCGCCGCCCGACACGCTGGCCGCGGGTCTCGCGCAGCTCCAGTCCGCGCTCGCCGCAGACAACATCCCGCTTCGCGTGCGCCACCTGTTGCAGGCATCCATCGCCGAGCTTCAGGAGACCGTGAAGAAACAGCAGAAAGCCGCGTCGGCGGGCGCGGCCGCCGACATAGTCGGACGCGCCGGCGAATTGCTCGCCAGCGCGACGAAAGTCGGCGCGACCAGCGTCGTCATCGGCGAGTTGCCCGAGGCGCCGGCCGACGCGCTCAAGCACGGCGCCGACGTGATTCGCCAGAAGGCCGGCTCGGCCGCGGTGTGCCTGGGCGTGCGGTTGGCGGGCGACGACAAGACTCCGCCGAAGGCGATGCTGATCGTCGCCATGACGGACGACCTCATCAAGCGCGGGCTGAAAGCCGGCGATCTGGTGAAGGCGATCGCGCCGATCGTGGGCGGCGGCGGCGGCGGCCCGCCGACACTCGCGCAGGCGGGCGGAAAGAACCCCGAAAAACTCGCCGAAGCGCTTGCAGCTGCGCGGGAGTGGATCATGCAGAGAATAGCGAATAGCGAGTAGCGAGTAGCGAGTGGCGAATAGCGAGTTGAATGCTCGCGCCTTACGTCGGGCACGGCGTCGGACGCAGAGGTCCGACGC
>CAZHIE010000063.1:4959-21546 GCA_964532435.1 uncultured Planctomycetales bacterium | reverse complement strand
CCGACAGGGCGCGCGATGGTTGCCAGGGGCTTCAGCCCCTGGAACGCGGCGCGCCCTTCCCTCTCCTTTTGTCTGTCGCCCGGCAGGGCGCGCGAGCCGGATAAAGGTGCGCTCGTCCGCCCCGCCGGGCGGAAAGAAGAAGAGAGAGGAGATGCGCTCGGGTCCAGGCGTTGAAACGCCTGGCAACCATCGTGCGCCCTGACGGGCGAAGACGCGGTTCGGATTCTCTCACTTCAGCATTCAGCATTCAGCATTCGTCATTCAGCATTCCCGCGCGCCCCTCACTGGCGTGAGGGGTTCGGATGCTTCCAGCTCCGTGCCTCCGTGCCTTCGTGCCTTCTGCCTTCGTGCCCTACTCATTCGCCTCGATGATCCGCACCGCCGCTCGGAATCGCGCGAGCGCCGTCCGAACTTGGTTGAGAAACCGATCTACCTGCGCCTGGGCTCGGCTGGTCGCTGCGCCCGCGTCCTCGATGATCGTCTCCAGTTCGAGGATCAGCGCCGCCAGCCACTCGCGATCGTGCCGGCCCACCGCCTTCGCCGCCTCCTCGTACTGCGCGTGCGCTTCCGCGTACGCCGGGTCATCGTGCGCCACCTGCCCGGCCAGGCGATGAAATTCGCGGATCGCCACGCCGATCTTGCGAATCTCCTCGGCCACCTGCCGCTCCCGCGCGAGCAGCGCGCGCAGCGCGTCGGCCTGCTCGGCCTCGTCCGACGCCTCGACGATCCGCTGGCGCAATTCGTCGAAGCGCGAGTTGGAAACAACCGCCGGACGAAGCTCAGCCAGCGCCCGCAAACGCCGTATGGCGTGCGCCGCAGCCTGCATGTCGCCCGCCTGCGCCGCCGCGACGCCCGACCCGGTCAACTGCTCGACCTGCCGACGAATCCGCGCGACGCGCTCGCGCAGCCCCGCGGCGACCGATTCAGCCTGCCGCAATGCGTCCGCCGAGACATGCACCGGATAGCGCCGCCGCAATTCGCGCAGCTCGCCCAGCGTGCGCTCGGCCGACGCCTCGTCCAGCACGTGCGCCTGCTCTTCGAGCTGTCGCTCCAGCCGCGCCGCCGCGCCCAGCAATTGCTCGCGCGTCGGGGGGCGGGCGTGCGGGTCGGCCAGCTTCGTGCTCCACGTCGCCTGCGGCTGATCGGCGTCGTGGATGCGCTGCGACTCGCTTTCCAGGTCGCGCCGGCGGTCGGCGACGATGCCGCGGATCAGTTGCTCGAGCGATGGATCCGCGCGCACCTCGGCGCTGCGCAACACGCGCGCCGCGGTCACTTCGAGCATGTGAATGTCCGAAGATTCGCGCAGCACCTCCGCATGCACCTGCTGATAAACGACCTCGCGATGCTTCACTTCGACGTGCCGGTCCACGGAAAGCTCCTCAAACGGCGGTCCGCCCGCACCGCCCGCGAAAAAGGAACCTCGGGAGCCACGAATGTGCTATTGATGATAGGCGCCCAATTCGAGGCAATGCCAGCGCAATCCGATCCCAGTCTTGCCGCCGGTCCGGCCGCGCGCCACAATCCGACGCCACTCCGCGGCCGCGCAATGGGAGCCGATCCGAATGGAACGCCGTCAGCTCGGAGAAAACCTGCCGCGGCTCGTCGAACGCATCGTCGAAAGCTACTTCTCCGACCCGCGCACCCACCACATCGACCGCGAACACCTGCCGTCGCGATCGGCGACCACGCGCGTCTGCGAGCTCCTCATGGAGCTGACCTACCCCGGCTATCACGGCCGCAAGGGCCTGACGCGCCACAACATCAGCTACCACGTCGGCGAACTTCTCCCGCAGCTCTGGGAGCTGCTCTGCGAAGAAGTGAAACACTGCCTGCTCCACGGCGCCGAGCCGCAGCCCAACACCGAGCCGGCCATCGCCGACGCCCGCGAGCGCGCCGCCGCCATCGCCGCCGGTTTCGTCGAGCGAATCCCGGACGTGCGGGCCATGCTCGCCGACGACGTGCAGGCGGCCTACGACGGCGATCCGGCCGCGACCGGCACGGCCGAGATCATTCTTGCATATCCCGGCCTCGTGGCGATCACGATTCATCGCTACGCGCACGAGCTGTACCGCATGGACGTGCCCATGATGCCGCGCATCATGAGCGAATACGCCCACCGCCTCACCGGCATCGACCTCCACCCCGGCGCGCGCATCGGCCCCTTCTTCTTCATCGATCACGGAACCGGCGTCGTGATCGGCGAGACGGCCGACATCGGCCCAAACGTGAAGATGTATCAGGGCGTGACGCTCGGCGCGCTTTCGTTTCCCAAGGACGAGCGCGGCCGCGTCATCCGTGGCCGTAAGCGCCATCCGACGGTCGGCAGCAACGTCACGATCTACGCGAATGCGATCGTGCTGGGCGGCGAAACGAAACTCGGCGACGGCTCGATTATCGGCGGCTCCGTATTTCTCACGCAGAGCGTCGAGAGCGGCCACCAGGTCTCGATCAGCCCGCCGGTTCTGCGCGTGCGCCCGCCGCAGACGCGCCGCGACGCGCCGTCGCCGCCGCCGCCCGCCCCGTAACATCGGCCCCGGCGCGCCAGCGCCGGCCGCGCGCATTCCGAAGTGCATTCCCCATCCGCCCGCGCCGATGAACGGATCGGCGCACCGTCGCACGCCCCGGCTGGGGAGCGGGAGTCCCGCGCGGAGATCATCACGTGGACATTGCCAGCTTGATCGGCGTGCTGATCGCCATCGGTTGCCTGGGATTCGTCGGGTATCACTCGTCCCACGGCAACTGGGCGATGTACTACTCCCAGGAAGGCATTTTCACGGTCTTCGGCGGCTCGATCAGCGTCATCTTCATGTCGATGCCCATGTCGAAGGTCGTAGCGGTGGGGGGGTATCTCAAGCGATTCATGTTCCATCGCGGCATGTCCGCCCAGCAGGTGATTCAGACGATCTCCAAGCTCAGCGAAAAGGCCCGCCGCGAAGGCCTCATGGCGCTCGAAGCCGATCTTCAGGGCATCCGCGATCCCTTTCTCGTCGCCGGCCTGCGCATGATCGTCGACGGCCTCGACGCTTCCACCGTCGAAACCACGCAGCGCCTCGAACTGCTCTCCATGCAGGACCGCCACAAGGCCGGCAAGAAATTCTTCGACCTCATCAAGCTCTACGGCCCCGGCTGGGGACTCGTCGGCACGCTCGTCGGGCAGATCGGCATGTTCGGGCAGCTCGGCGGCAGCGTCACCGCGATGGGAAACATGCTCGCGCTCGCCGTCGTCGCCACCATGTACGGCACGATCCTCGCCAACGCCATCGCCGGCCCGATCGGCGACAAGCTCGCCCTGCGCTCCGCCGAGGAGCTGCTCGTGCGCGAGATGATGCTCCAGGGGGTGCTCAGTATTCAGGCCGGCGACAACCCGCGCATCACGCTCGACAAAATGGTCGCCTTCGTCCCGCAGAGCGGCCGCGGAAAGCTCAAGAACGCCGCCTAGCGCGGCGCGCCACGGGAGCGCCTCATGGCCGAAGAACACGAACACTCCGAAGAGCAGGGCGCCCACGGCAAAGGCGGCGGCGGGCATGGCGGCGGAAACCACGGCGGCGGCGGCCACGAGGAGCACGAGGGCGCGCCCGAGTGGCTCATCTCCTTCGCCGACAACGTCACGCTGATGATGGGTTTTTTCGTCATCCTGCTCGCGATGAACCTCGGCGAGAAAGGCTCGCAGGCCTCCGGGCCGTCCAACGCGGCCACCGAGGGTTTCCCCGCCGCGTCGCCGTCCCTGCTCGACGCCGTCGTCGCCATCCGCGAGGCTTTCAACAACCCCGTCGACATGACGTCCTCCAACCCCAACGACCAGATTCTGATCCACCACATCCTCGCGCGCCAGAATTCCACCGACTCGCTCGACGACGGCCCGCGCGGCAATCGCAAGGAGGTCCAGACGATCCGCCCGGGCGACTATCACGCCATCGGCGTCTCCGTCCCGTTCGCGACCCAGTCGTCCGAAATCTCCGACGTCGGCCGGGCGCGCATCGAGGGCCTCGCCGAGCGGCTGCGCGGCCGCACAGGGATCATCCAGGTGCGCGGACACGTGAGCGCGGCCGAGGCGTTTCGCCAGTCCGACCGCGGCATGCGGCTCTCCTACGAGCGGGCCGAGGCGGTCGCGCGTGTGATGGCGGATCTGGGGATCGGCTGGGAGCGGCTGCGCCTCGAAGCGCGGGCGGACAACGACCGGCTCATCGGCGTGAGCTACGAGGAAGCACAACACCGCGCGAACCAGCGCGTCGAACTCATCGAGACCGACGAGCTGCCCGAGGTCGACGACGCCCCCGCGCCCGAGGATCTGCCGACGCGCGGCGACGAGAGCAGCACAGAGAACAACGACAAAGGCGGCGAAGATACCGGCAACAAGGGCGAAGAGACCGGCAAACCCGGCGACGGATAGCGGTCCGCCGACTCCGTGGACCGCAGCCGCCCCCGGCTGTCTTTGTCCGACGCGCCGCCATTCCGAACCCCAAGCGCCAGCGCGCGGGGATTCAACCAGCGGCGCTCCCACCGGCCGCATTCACCCGCTCCCGCACCTCGCTCCGTGGCGCTCTCCGCTATACTCCCCGCCGAACGCATCGCAGGCAGGAGCGCCGATGATTCGCGACTTTCACGGGCTGCGCGTCACCGTCATGGGGCTCGGCCGGTTCGGCGGCGGCGTCGGCGTCACGCGCTGGCTTGCCGCGCAGGGCGCGCGACTCATCGTCACAGACCTTTCGCCCGCCGAAAAGCTCGGCGAATCCGTCGAGCAGATCGCGCTGCCGAACGTCGCGCTGCACCTCGGCGGACACGACCCGCGCGACTTCCGCGAGACCGACCTGGTCGTCGTCAACCCGGCCGTGCCGGATCGATCCGAATTCCTCGCCGCGGCTCGCGACGCCGGCGTGCCGATCACCACCGAGATCAACCTGTTCCTCGAACGCTGCCGCGCGACGACCATCGGCATCACCGGCAGCGTCGGCAAGAGCACCGTAACGGCCATGACCGGGCACGCGCTGGAGCGCACGCTCGCCGGTCGCCGCGTCGTCATCGGCGGAAACATCGGCCGCTCTCTGCTCGACGGCGTCGACGGGTTCCGCGACAGCGACGTCGTCGTGCTCGAGCTGTCCAGCTTCCAGCTTCATCGCACGCCGGAAATCTCGTGGAGCGCCGATGTCGCCGTGCTCACCAACGTCTCGCCCAATCACCTCGATTGGCACGGCGACTTCGACGACTACGTCTCGGACAAGCTCAACATCGCGCGGTTTCAATCGCGGCCGGGACAGTCCTTCCTGGTCGGCGACGAGCCGGTGCTGGCGGCGCGCGTCTGGCATGAACTCGGACCGGGCGAGCGGCTTTCGTTCTTTGGACTGCGCAGCGGCGAGCCGTATCAGCGCAGTGCGCCCGCCGACGGCCGGCTCGGTCCGTTTCGCCGGCTGTGCAAATCGCTGCGGCTGCGCGTGCCGGGCGAGCACAACCGGCTGAACGCCGCCGCGGCGCTGGCGGCGGCCGACGCCTTGGGCGTGGACGGCGATGCGGCCGCGGCGGCGCTCGAATCGTTCGAGGCGCTGCCCCATCGCCTGCAACGCGTCGGCACATTTGCCGGCGTCACCTACTACGACGACTCGAAATCGACCACGCCCGAGGCGGCGATTACGGCGCTGCGCTCGCTCGAAGGCCCGCTGCTGGTAATCCTCGGCGGCTACGACAAGGGCATCGACCTGTCGCCCGCCGCTGCGGAGGCCGCGGCGCGAGCGCGTTTCGCCGCGTGTATCGGCGTCACCGGCCCGGCGCTGGCGTCGGCCGTCCGCGCGGCGGGCGGAGAGGCGGCCGACCTGCCCGACCTGGCGGCCGCGGTGGACGCCTGCCGTCGCGTAGCGCGGGAGGGCGACACGGTGCTGCTTTCGCCCGCGTGTGCGTCCTGGGACCAGTTCGCCGATTACCGCGCCCGCGGCGACGCATTCGCGCGCCTCGCGCGCGGCAGTTGAGCGCGCGTGCGGGACCAAAGAGTGGGGGGAAGAAGTGGGGGGAGGATGAAGTGGGGGGGAGGATGAAGTGGGGGGCCGGTCTCCGACCGGTCTCTTCTTTGAGGAATCCCCCCACAGCGAAGAGACCACCCAAAGGCCCCCCAAGCCTCCACTTCGCGTACAATCCCGCGCTCGCACAGGAGGCGCGGCCAATGCCCAACACGCTCGAACGAACGCTCGCCGCCGAGCTCGCGCAGCTTCGCGAAGCCGGCCAGTACAAACAGGCCAACGAACTGCAAACGCCGCAGGGGCCGCACGCCCGAATGGACGGGCGCGACGTGATCGTCCTCTCGTCCAACAACTACCTCGGCCTGGCCAACCATCCCAAAGTGGTCGAAGCCGGCCGGCGCGGCATCGAAAAGTACGGCCTCGGCACGGCCTCCGTGCGATTCATCTGCGGCACCATGACGTGCCACCTGGAGCTCGAACGGAAGATCTGCGAATTCCTCGGCTACGAAGCCGCAACGACGTACATCAGTTGCTGGGACGCCAACGTCGGCGTCATGCCCACGCTGGCGCCCACCCCGGAAGACGCGATCTTCACCGACGCGCTCAACCACGCCTCGATCATCGACGCCATCCGCCTCAGCAAGGCGCAGCGCTTCATCTACAAGCACGCCGACCTTCACGAGCTCGAACGCATGCTCGACTCGCCCGAAGGCCGCAAGGCGCGCAACAAGCTCGTCGTCACCGACGGCGTCTTCAGCATGGAAGGCGACGTCGCCGACCTGCCAAAGCTCAAGGCCCTCGCCAATCGCTTCGACGCCACGCTCGTCATCGACGAATCGCACGCGACCGGCGTGCTCGGCGAGCACGGCCGCGGCACCGCCGAACACTTCGGCGTCGCCGGCGAAGGGACGATCCAGATCAGCACACTCGGCAAAGCGCTCGGCGGCGCCTGTGGCGGATACGTGGCCGGCTCGCGCGCGGTCGTCGACTACCTCGTGCAGAAGTCGCGGCCGCAGCTATTCTCCAACGCGCTGCCCCCGGCCGTGTGTTACGGCTCGATGGCGGCCATCGACGTTCTGATGAGCGAGCCGGAGCGGCTGACGACGTTGCGGCGCAATGCGTCCTATTTCCGTGATGAGCTGAACATCCTCGGCTTGAAACAGATTCCCGGATACACGCCGATCGTGCCGATCATCGTCGGCGAGACCGCGACGGCGATCGCGATGCAGAAGGCGCTCTTCGCCGAGGGCGTCTTCGTAAGCGGCTTCGGCTATCCGGTCGTGCCGAAGGGCGAAGCCCGGCTGCGCGTGCAGATCAGCGCGGCCCACGAGCGCGACGACCTCGACTTCTGCCTCCGCGCGTTCAAGAAAGTGGCCGAGAAATTCCCGGAAGCAAGAAAAAAGTGATCGCAAGGCTACGCAGCGGCACGGAGTCGCAGGGGCGCACGGAGGATGCGGGCGCGTGATCCGCGGCATTCATCGAATCGGGTCGATTGCGTCGATGGTCGTCTTCGCTTCTGAATTCTTCATTCCGCCTTCAGAATTCCCCTGATGTATAAGCTCTTTCTAACCCTTCGCTACCTCCGCCGCCGCTACATCGCGTGGTTCGCCATCGCGGCCGTGATGCTCTGCACCGCAATGGTCCTGATCGTGATGTCGGTGATGGGGGGGTTCCTCGACCAGCTCAAACGCAAGTCCCGCGGTCTGCTCGGCGACATCATCGTCGACAACCGCTCGTTCGTCGGCTTCCCGCTCTACCAGGAATTCATCGACGACGTCCGCGGATGGCCGGAAATCGTCCAGGCCACGCCCGTGATCTACACCTACGGCATATTGCGCTTCAAGGATCTCTCGCACCTCGCGCACGTGCAGGTCGTCGGCATCCGCTTGCACGAGGTCTACGAAGTCAACGGCTTCAAGCCGAGCCTCTATTACGAGCGCTTCTACCCCGACACGACCACGCTGGCCGAACAGAAGCAGCCCCTGCTCGGCTTTCATCCGACCGAGTTCGTCAAGCTGCGCAGCCCCGACGGCGAGATGCGCGAGTATCACCGCATCGTCCTGCCGCCCGCGCTCGATGACGCGCTCGAGCGAAGCTGGGCCGCCGGAATTCGCGACACCGACTCGCCGCCCACTCAGCTCGTCGACATCTGCCGCGAAGCCGGCAAGCCCGAAATCGTCGGCTGGTACGAAATGTCCGGCGACGCCGGCCCGCCGCGCGAAGAGGGCGAGCCCTGGCCCGGTTTGATCATCGGCCGCGACATCGTCGCGCGCCGCACCCCCACCGGCGCCTACGAGCGCTTCGCCCAATATCCGCGCGGCATGATGACCTACCTGACGCTCGTGCCCGTCAGCGAGGGCGGCTCGATCGACACCCCGATCAAGCAGCCCATGCGCTACGTCGACGACTCGCGCACCGGCATCTACGAGATCGACTCCAAGTATGTCTACGCCGACTTCGCCCTGCTTCAGAAACTGCTCCAGATGCACGAAGTCCCGCGCGCCGACGGCGACGGCGTCATCCGCGGGCGCTGCTCGCAGATTCAGATCAAGATCCGCCCGGGCGTCGACGCCGCGGCCCTGTGCGGCCGGCTGGAAAATCATTACCGCGAAATGAGCCGCGACCCGCGCTGGAAGCTCACGCCGCGCGAGACCGCCCAGTTGCTCGACGCCCGCGCCTACACCTGGGAGGAGTCCCAGGCCCACATCATCGCCCCGGTCGAAAAGGAGCGCCGCCTCGTCACCACGCTCTTTGCAATCATCTCGCTCGTCGCGGCGCTGCTCGTCCTGTGCATCCTCTACATGATCGTGCTCCAAAAGACGCGCGACATCGGCATCATCAAGAGCGTCGGCGGCTCATCCGCCGGCGTCGCGACCATCTTCGTGCTCTACGGCGTCGCCATCGGCGTCGTCGGCAGCGTCTACGGCGCCGCGCTCGGCTACCTGTTCGTCACCTACATCAACGAAATCCAGGCCTTCCTGGCGAAGATCAACCCCCAGTTGCAGGTCTGGAGCCGCGAGACCTACTCCTTCGACGAGATTCCCAACACCGTCCGCACGTTCGACCTCCTCCTGGTCGTGCTCGTCTCGATCGGCGTTTCCACGCTCGGCTCCCTCCTGGCCGCCTGGCGCGCCGGATCGATGCAGCCGGTAAAGGCGCTCGCCCATGAGTGACGCACTGCTCGTCGCCGCAGACCTGCACAAAACGTTCCGCATGGGGCGCGTCTCGCTCGAAGTCCTGCGCGGCGCGAGCCTCACCGTTCAGCCCGGCGAGTTCGTCGCCATCATGGGCCGCTCCGGCAGCGGAAAAAGCACGCTCCTCCACGTCCTCGGCGCGCTCGACGCCGCCGAGCGCGGCGAGGTCTTTTGCGCCGGCGACCCAATCATCCGGCCGCGCTCCAGGTGGATCCGAACCGCCGCGGCCGTCGATCGCGTCATGCGCTGGCTGGAGTTGGCCGGCTCGATCGCCGGCCGGTTCATCCTTCCGCCCGTGCTCATCGTCTTTCTCAACGCGGCGCTGGTCTACGCCGTGGCGATCGGCTTGGCGACCGACGCCGGCGGCTTGCTGCCCGTGTTCGTTTGGACGCTATGGGTGGCCTTGGCCGGGCTGGGTATTGGCGTCGCGGCATTTGCAATACTTGTGCTGGTGCTGCTGATCCGCCTTGGGCTGGCGGATCTGGTCGAATGGCGGCGAACCGCCATGCGCCGCCGCAAAGTCGGGTTCGTCTTCCAGTTTTATCACCTGCTGCCGGAGCTGAACGCGCTGGAAAACGTCTTGCTGCCGCGCATGATCGGCGGCTGGCTGCCCGCCTGGCCCCTCCGCCGCGCGCAAGCCCGCGCCGACGCCGCGGCCATTCTGAATCGCGTCGGCCTCGGCGAACGCTTGCGGCATCGCCCCAACCAGCTTTCTGGCGGCGAGCGGCAGCGCGTCGCCATCGCCCGCGCGCTCGTCCATCGCCCGCGCATCCTGCTGGCCGACGAGCCGACCGGAAACCTCGACGCCGAATCCGGCGCCAGCATCATGGCGCTGCTCAAAGAGTTGCACCGCGCCGGCCAGACCATCGTCATGGTGACGCACGACCCGTCCTGCGCCGCCTACGCAGATCGCGTGCTACTGCTTCAGGAGGGCAAGCTCATCCCCCGCCCGGCGTAACGGCCCGCCCCGTAGCGGCCCGCGCCCCCGCGCGGCCGGAGGGGCGCCCCGTAGCGGCCCGCGCCCCCGCGCGGCCGGAGCGGCGCCCAACACTCCGTGCCGTCCGCTCGCCGCGACACGCCGTAACATGTAGCGTCGGACCTCCGCGTCCGACGCCGCACGCGTAGGGGCCCGCGCCCCCGCGCGGCCGGAGCGGCGCGATACATCGAAAAACCACCATCCGCCGCACGCCCACAACCGCCAACTCTCTCTCACGCACTTTTAATCTCCTCGCACGCACGCCACGTCCGTCGTCCCCCGCCCGTTGACCCAAACAATTCGTGCGCACGATCGCAATCTGGCTTTCTACGGGAAACTACGCCCACGCGTCACCGCACTGAATTTCTTCGCTCGATCATCGCTCCCATTCGATATCGCGCACGGCGCTCAGCGCATCTCAGCGCGCCACTCCCCGTGCGCACGGTGGACACGAAATATCCAGATTTTCGATGCAAACGCGCGCAGATGGCGCATTATGGATAGCGGTATTCAGGCCGGGTTCACCATTCATCAGATGCCGCGCACGCCGTTGCACTCGTTCGTGCCGGCACGCTGCGCGCATTCACTGTCCCGCTTCAGGAGGCGGTCTATGGTCACGTCGTACAAGGTGTTTCGGACGCTGCCGGTCGCAGCATCGCTGCTGGCTGTGTCGGTCGCGGTGGGGTTTCAGGAAACTCCCAAGAGCGACGGTCCTTCCGATCAGGTCATCTCCAAGCTCGCTCCCGCGCCCCCGGAGGCGCCCCCGGATTTCGCCGAGCCGTCCGCGGCCGAAAAGCGGCTGCTCGATGCCGCAGCGCCGGCCGGCCCGCTCGGCCCGTTCGACAAGCTCCCCACCGGCTATCGTCGCGTCGTACGCGAACTGCGCATCCCCCTCTCGCCCGAGCAGCTCGCCGAGCTTCAGCAGGCCGGCAAGACCGCGGAGTTCGACCCGCAGACACGCGAGCGCATCATTCACGCCATCACCGATTACCTCCCGCCCGGCTGGGGAGCGGCGCCCGATCCCGACCGCCCGGTCGACTCGCTCGGACGGCTCATCGTGAACACGTCCCCCGGCCTGCCCGGCTGGGCGCAGGCCGACGTTGACGCCCTCCGCACGGCCATCGCCGCCGCGCGCCAGGCGCGCGACAAGGTCGTCGCGTCCGCCGGCGACCCGGCCGAATCTGACGGCATTCTCGGAAACTTCGTCGCGCAGGCGATTGTCCGCAACATTCCCTATCGCGATCTTATCGATCTCAATGATCCGGCGCAGGTGAGCGACACCGTCGCGCGGACAATCATCGCTTTCCTGCATTACCACGAAAGCGTTCGCTTTGTGCATGCCGCCGACGGCCGATACGCCTACACGCCGAGCAGCTACCCCGCCGAGATCGTCGCCTTCGTGAACGCGCATGGCGGCCGCATGGCCGACGTGCTGCGCATTGACGAGCCGGAGCAGGGGGGCATCGCCGGGGCGCCGTCCTTCTGCTACGGCCGCGCGACGTTCAACCGCGGCATGGCCAACCTCAGCGGCCAGACCGACATCTGGGTCGCCAACGGCTTCGACGATCAGCAGGCCGATATCTCCACCGGATTCCCGATCTTCTTCTTCTATGACTGCCAGGACGGCGACAACAACACCTCCGTCCGCGTCTCGACGAACGGCTACATCAGCTTCTTCGAGCAGGGCGGCGGGGCGACCGACGGAACCGATTTCACAAACGACATCATTCCCAACACGCTCTTTCCGGACGGCTATGCCGCGCCCTGGTGGGATGACATGATCATCGCCACCGCGCAGGGCACGGCCGATCGCGTTTCGTACAAGACCGAGGGCGCCGTCGACGAGCGCGTGTTCACCGTCGAGTGGTTCTCCGTCAGCCGCCTGGGCGGCGACACCGACGAGTTCCACTTCTTCCAGGTGAAGCTGTACGAGACCACCGGCGTCGTCGAGCTGCATTTCGGCGTTGACGTGGCCGGCTGGCGGACCGACACGCTCGACAGCTCCACAACCGGAATGGAAAACTACGACGCCTCGTCCGGCGATTGCGGCACAAACTGCGACAACACGAACAACCCGCCGCCGCCGAACGACTATCGCTTCACGCCCAATCGTCCGTTCAACGACAACTGCGCCTCGGCTCAGGAAGTCCGTAGTTCGCAGAGCATCGAGCAGGTCAGCCTGCGCAGCGCCAGCGCCGACGGCGACGCTTCGTGCGGCGGATCGACGGGCAACCGCGATATCTGGTACACGTTCACCGCGAGCTGCGCCGGAACGATGGTCGTCGACACCTGCGGAACGCGCGACTTCAGCGGCGCGGGCCTCGGCCCCGACACGGTGATCTCCGCGCACTCCGCCTGTCCCGGCACCGCCGGAAACCAGCTCGCGTGCAGCGACGACGCCGGCGGAACGGGCTGCAACTCGCTCGACTCGCGCATCTCCGTTCCCATGGTGAGCGGGCAGCAGATCTGGGTCCGCGTGACGCACTTCGGCGACCTGGCGTTCCGCATCGGCAACGGCCTGGTCAACGTCCACTTCAATTACACGCCCAACAGCACGCCGATCAACGACGACTGCGCAGGCGCGATCGACGTCACCGCCGGAAACACCTACTTCGGCAACATCATCTGCGCGTCGGCCGACGGCGCGGCCACCTGCGGCGCATCGACCGGAAATCCGGACATCTGGTATCTCTTCACGACCCCGGCGCCCGGCGGCACGCTGACGCTCGATCTCTGCGGATCGCGCAACGCCGGTGGCGCGGACGCGGGGCCCGACACGGTCCTCTCCGTGCATTCGACATGTCCCGGCGACGAGGCCAATCAGCTTGTGTGCAACGACGACGGTTTCGTCGGCGGCTGCCACGTGCTCGATTCGACCGTCTCGCTCCCGCTGGCGACCGGACAGCGCGTCTGGATCCGTGTGAGCCACTTCGGAACCGGCACGTTCCGCCTCGGAAACGGCCGCACCATCCTGCACGTCGCTTTCGCCGGTCTGCCGTGCGACGACTGCGGGCCGGGTCCGCACTGGATTCACGCTCCCGCCTGCCCGCCGGGCAACGACAGCATCCCAACGACCGCGCTGGCGGGCATCGACACGAATCTGGACTGCGTGCGCGACCTCAACCTCGTGCTTCAGGGTCCGACGCTCATCAGCCGCAGCGGCCCGCGCGACGATTCGGTCAATTTCCCCGGTCTGCGGCCGAATGACGGCCACCTCGACGTGATCGACACCGAGATGATCGCGGTGACGCTGGTCGGCGGCGGCGCGACGTTCACGGCCGGCGCCGGGCTTGGCCTGGGCGGCGTGCTGGCGCCGTCGCGCGGCGCGATTGCGGAGGAGCCCGGCAACGCGCTCCTGGGCGACAGCTTCTTCGACGTGTTCTTCGAGATCGACCTGGGCGGCAACCAGCTATACAACCACACGCCGCTGCGCGTCAGCTCGACGATCACCTGCGTGCCGCCCGATTCGCAGTATCACCACCCGACGAATTTCTGCCTGCCGCTCTTCACCGCGGCCGTCGGCGGGGTGCATGTCGCCAACCTGGTGGTCGCGGACCACACGCCGTTCCCGCAATGCCTGCGGGCCGACTCGAACTGCGACGGCGTGACGGACAACGGCGACATCGACTGTTTCGTGCAAGCGCTGCTCGGCCAGCCCTGCCTGCCGTCGGGCTGCGACTGCACGACGCTTCAGCTCAACGACGTGAACGGCGACGGCATCATCAACAACGGCGACATCGACTGCTTCGTCGCGACATTGTTGGGAGAGCCGTGCCTGTAGCGAATTGAGCTTGGTGCTACTGGCCAATTGTGGCACGGGCTTCCAGCCCGTCGATTCCACAACGCAGGGCCGGCGATCGACTCACTCGATCGCCGGCCCTGGTCATTTCGTCAACAGTGGCTGAACGGATTCGAGCGGCACGACGCCGGCATCCTTGGGCCGCCGACTCGCCCACACGCCGACGCTCTCAGTGGACGATACTGGGGACTCTCGTCAACCGGCGCGGCCCGCGCGCCGGCTGCTACAGCAACTGCGGCGAGTACGGCCACGAGGAAGGCGGAGGCGCATCGCCGTCGCGACATTGGATGCTTCTGCGGGGCATTCGCCACGCCGATCGATCGGTGTGAGGAGTTTGTCACGTCCGCGGCCTCCCGCGGGCTCGTCCGCGGATTCGCCTTACGACACGCACGTCAGTCTACCCTATCGCCCAGACCCGCCGGGCGGATTGCCGCGGGAGCGGTGGGTGGCCGGCCCGCAAGCGGAACTTCATGAATCGGGCGGATGCCCAGGCGGCCGCTGCGCCGGTGCGTGAATCGTGCCAGCCAGGCCGCGATGATCGAAGTGGCCGACAGAAACAGCAGAAGCCTGCCGACGCTCATCTGTCGCGGCGCCTCGACTCTGGCGACGCTGCAAGCGCTGAAATTCGAAGCAGGCCGCGGCCATTCGGATGGCGCATCGCGGACGAATTGCGGCAGCGACCGCGCGTAGGCCGCGATGGCGGACGCCTGGTCGCGCGCGATATCGCCCGTGCAGGCGGGATTGTGGTGACGGATTAACTGCTCGATCTGCTCCACTTCGACACGCTGCTCATCTGTTCCTTGCAGCGTTGCCACCGGACCGGCGCCGAATTCGAGAGTGACTGCCGACGTGTGCGACGCTTCCCGCTGCGGGTCGAACGACACAGTCGTGGCGATCTCCGCGATCATTGCCTCGGGGCGGCAAATCTCGGCGGGGTTCCACCGAATCTGAAAGCCCTGTGTATTCATGGCCTGGCGCACGCCGGGCTGTGCGAGCAGGTCGGACCAGACGAGGGTCGTGCTGCCTGTCACGCGGGCGATGCCCGGAGGCTCGGCCAGCGTTGTCGACGAGAGCACGGCCCAACAAACCAGGAACGCCCAGGCAAACGTGGACAGCGCGTCCCCGCGGGGATGGCCGCGCGCGCCGATGCACAACCCGGTGCGCCGCACATCCGTGCCGCATTCCGGACAGGTTGTCTCGGCCCAGCCGCGGAAGGCGTAGAGGCAGCGGGGACAGGCGGGGTGGGCCAGCGACACCCCTGCGCGGCGGATGCGCCACGCCTCTCGCAGGTACCACACTCCCCGTTCGCAAGCGAGGACGATCGCGACCGCCAGCACGGCAAGACCGACGACATGCATCGTCGCGCTCGGCACGCACAACTCCTGCCGATAGGCGTGTTACAGCGATTTGAAGCGCCCCGGCCGAACTATCGCGTTTTCGCGCGATTCGCCGTCGCGGATTTTCGTGTTCGCGAGGCAAGCGACCCCCGCGTCGCCCCGCGCGCCCTGCGCTCCGCCCGCGCTTCGCAAACGACGAGATCGTAATCATCCGTATCCACGCACTCGACGCGAACAAGCTGTCCCGGCGCGAGATCGCCGTCCGGAAGGATGCAATTCGCATCCACTTCCGGCGCCTGCCCCGCGTGCCGGGCGATGGCGCCGCGCTCGTCGGATTCGTCATTGGCATCCACGAGCACGTCGAACTGCTTCCCGATCCACGACCGCGCCCGCGCGAACGCAATCTCCTGCTGCATCAGCATGAAACGCTCGTAACGCTCGGCTTTCGCCGCGTCGTCGAGCTGCTGCTTCATCCGGCCCGCCGGCGTGTCCGGCTCCAGCGAATAGCGGAACGCGCCGGCCGCGTCGAAGCCGAAATCGCGCGTGAAGTCGAGCAGTTCGGCAAACTCGGCCTCGGTTTCGCCGGGGAAGCCGACGATGAACGTCGTGCGGATCGCGACGCCGGGGATGCGCCGGCGGATGCGCTCCAGCAGCGCCTCGGTCTGCGCCCGCGTGACGCGGCGGTGCATGGCCTTGAGCACGCGGTCGTTGATGTGTTGAAGCGGGATGTCGATGTATTTCACGAAACGCGGCGATTCGGCCAGCGCGTCGAGCATTTCGTCGGTGAGGATCGACGGATACACGTACATCATGCGCAGCCAGCGCGCCCCGTCGCACCCGGCGTCCAGCTCGCGCACCAGCCCCCCCAGCCCGCCGCCATGGCCGATGTCATGGCCATAGCTGGTCGTGTCCTGGCCGATGAAGATCAGCTCCTGCGCCCCGTCGGCGATCAGCTCGCGGCACTCGGCCAGCAGCTCGGCCGGCGTCTTGCAGTGCATCGGCCCGCGAATGCTGGGGATGGTGCAAAACGTGCATTTCTGATCGCACCCTTCGCTGATGCGCACATAGGCGTAATGCTGCGGCGTGAGTCGCAAGCGCCCCTGATCGTTCCAGCGCGGGAGGCCAGCCGCGCTCGGCTGGTGACGTTGGACCGCATCCGAATGGACCGCAGCCGCCCCCGGCTGCATTCTCTTCCCACCGGCCCCCGAACGGCCGGCCGCGTGATAGTCGCCCAAATACAGATCGACGCCCGCGTCGCGCTCCATGCGCCAGACCGCCCGCACAACGTCGTCGCGGTTGTTCACTCCCACCAGCGCGTCGATTTCCGGAACCCACT
>CAZHIE010000063.1:1442-4859 GCA_964532435.1 uncultured Planctomycetales bacterium | reverse complement strand
ACAACGTCGTCGCGGTTGTTCACTCCCACCAGCGCGTCGATTTCCGGAACCCACTCGCGCAGCTTCTCGCCGTCGCGCTGCACCAGGCACCCCGCAACGACGATTCGCCGCAGGTCGCCGGCGCGTTTCCGCACCGCAAGCTCGCGCAGGATGCCGAGAGCTTCCTGCCGCGAAGATTCGAGAAATCCGCACGTGTTGACGACGATCGTGTCCGCCAGCGCCTCATCCCCGCTGATCACCGCGCCCGACTCGACCAGTTGGCCGAGCATCTTCTCGGAATCGACCAGGTTTTTCGCGCAGCCGAGCGAGACGAACGACACGACCGGCGGCTCGCGCAGGGCAGCGGACTTCGGCCCCGCCTGCGCGTGCGGCGTCGCGCCGATCACCGGCAGGGCGCGCCCGCGGGCCGGCGGTTTGTCCGAGGAGACTTTGTGTTTTGCGTCGGCCAAGCCCATCACCTCGTGGTTACAGACCCCACGGAAAGCGTAGCCGCCACGGGCAAGATGGGCAAATCGAAGCCAAATGCGACCGCAAACGGTCGCAGCGAACGAACACGTGCGGAGCGCCGCGCCGGCGCGGAACCGAGCGACCGCGAACTGTTAACCGACCATCGCCGGCCGTCAGCCGTCGGCGGAGGTCGGCGGTCTTAGTCCGTAACTCGTTACTCGCTATTCGCTATTCGCCATTCTTCTCCGGCGCCGCCTTGAATTTCACCGACAGTTTCACCTTCGCCCCGCCACGCTCCACGACGATCTCCATCGTGTCGCCCGGCTTCGCCGACTTGAGGCCTTCCATGTACCCGTAAATGTCGTTCACCGCCTGGCCGCCCATCTCGATGATCCGGTCGCCGTCCTTCATCCCCGCTTCCTTCGCGGCGCCGCCCTCCACCACGCTCTCCACCAGCAGGCCCGGCTTGTCGTCGCCGGCATAGTCCGGCATCACGCCCAGCCGCACGCGCGGCATCGTCGGCCGCGGCGCATCCGTCGGGGTGTTGTTGCCGTCCTTCGCGGCCGCGCGCTCCTCCTCGCCCGGGCGCTTCTGCTGGTCGCGCGGCTCCGGCGGAGAAGTGTCTTCCTCGCGCGTCGGCCCGTCGGTCATGTTCGCCAGCCGGTCGAGGATCGAAACGGAGAAGTCGAGCACGCGCGCCGCGCCTTCGCCGTCGATCAGCTCCCAGTCATCCTCCGGCTTGTGATACTGCTTGTGCAGATCGGTGAACGGGAACAGCACCGGAATGTGAGCCTTGTAAAACGGATCATGGTCGCTGTTGCCCGGCACGCCGCGCGGCTTGCGCAGCCCAATGCCCATCTCCTCCGCCGCCGCATCGACGATCTCGTTGAATTCCTTGGCCGTCTTCGTGCCGTAGATCGTCATCTGCTTGTCGCCGAGCCGGCCGATCATGTCGAGGTTGAACATCGCCACGACGTTGCCAAGGTCGATCGTCGGGTTCTTCACAAAATGCTTGCTGCCCAGCAGCCCCATCTCCTCGCACGTAAACGTCATGAAGAGCACGTTGCGCCGCGGCCGCGGCCCTTCCGACATGGCCCGCACGAGTTCCAGCACGCCCGACGTTCCGCTCGCGTTGTCGTCGGCGCCGTTGTGAATCACCGGCTCGCTTCCGCTTCCGCCGAAGCCGCGCGGCACCGTGCCCAGGTGGTCGTAATGCCCGCCGACGATCACCGTCTCTTCCGTATTGCCGGCGCCGGTCAGCATCCCGATGACGTTCTTGACCTTAACTTTGTGCGCCTCGAGACCGGGCGTAAGGTGAACGGTCAGCCCCAGGTCGCGCGAAAGCGGCTTGCGCTCGGCGTCAAGCTGCTTCTGCAATTCCGCCAGTGTCGGCGCGCCCGCCTTCTTCAGAATCGCGTCCGCCACTTCGGCCGTGATGTGCGCCATGGGCAGCGCATTTCCGCCGCCGCGCGCCGCGCTCGCGTCGAATGCGTAAAGCTTGTCGTCGCCGCCTTCGCGAATCGGCGGATTCACGACCAGCAGCCCTTTCGCCCCCGCCTTCTTCGCGACCGTCGCCTTGCGCGTGAACAGCGCGTGGTTGCTCGCCGTCTTCCCGCCGAACGCCGCCTCGGCGTCCGCGCTCTTCGGCTCATAGCGGAAGACCAGCAGGATCTTGCCCTCCGCGTTGAAGTCCTTGTAATCGTCGAACTCGTACTCCTCCGCGCTGATGCCATACCCCGCGAACGCGAGCGGCCCCTCCGCCTCGTCCGACGCGCTGAACGGGAACGGAATCCAGTCCTTCTTCAGCTCCAGCGCCCGCCCGAGATCGGCGATCTCCAGCTTCGCCTTGTCCTCCATCAGCCGCCGCCCGCGATCCACCTCGAAGTGCTGGAACCACGTCCCGTCGTCGCCCATCGGCTTCAGGCCAGCCGCCTTGAATTTCTCGGAAATGTAGTCGGCCGCCAGGTCGATGCCCGGGCTGCCCGGCCCGCGCCCGCCAAGCTCATCGCTCGCGAGATAGCGGACATGCGCGATGTACTGATCCGCGGTGAAGCGGCTCTTCCGCCCCGCCTCCCCGGCCAGCGCGGCCGCGACGGCGACGACGGTCAGAGCGACGAACGCGACAGCGTGCTTGCCGAATCGATAGCGGGTCATAAGGCCAATCCTCAAAGGGCAATCCTTCACGGCCGATTCTCGAAGGGTCCGGTTCCAGCCTCCATACTGTAGCGGCCGAGCCGGGCGTGCGGAACTGTCGGAAACCGTTGACCGGGAAATGCGATATGTGCGGCGTGGGAATCGCGCCCTTGTGCCAGACGCGGGGAGCGGCCGTCTCTTCCGTCTCGGGGTGGGGCGGGCATCTTGCCCGCCTTATCTTCCGCCCGCGCGTTCGAGTGCTTGATTCAACAATTCCGCCGCTCTGGCTACACTACCAGCGGATGAGCATCATCGTCTCCACCGGCTGTCGAGTCACCGGCGTGATTCTCTGCGCCGGCATCGGTGCATCCCTCGTTCCTGCCGCGGGCGTGAGTCTGTTCGCGGCCGCAGCCGGCGCAGCCGTCGGGGGCGCGGCCGGCAACTTCCTGCACCAACTGGTCGATACCGTGTTCGAATGGCTCGGCGCGCGCAAGCTTGGCGCTGCCGGCTTACCGGCGAATCACGACCTCGACCTGCTCGCGGCCCGCGCGATCAAGGGCGTGCTCGAACTCGCCTGCAAAGACGCTGGACCATTTGACGAGAAGTTTCCATTTCTGCAGCGCCTTGCCAGAGCCGATGAGTCCGCAATCGTCGGACTCCTACGGGCCCAGCCATTCCATACCGTCAACGATGGGACGATCGTCGCGATGCTCGGCGCTTCCGCCGGCGGAGCGGGAACGTCTGCCGCGACGCCGCAGTACTGGATCGATTTCTTCACGCAGCTTGCGAAAGTCAGCGGCGCGGACCAGCGGCCGCGCGGCGTCCTGGCGGGTATGC
>CAZHIE010000063.1:0-1342 GCA_964532435.1 uncultured Planctomycetales bacterium | reverse complement strand
GTCGGCACCGACGTGGCGTTCATCCGCGTCGGCATCGCCCGCATGGCCGAACTGATCGCCCCGCGGCTTACGCTGCCGGCGAAGCGCGATGCCGCCGCGCCACCGAGCGCCACGGATGATCGCGACCGCTTCAAGCCGCAGCGCGAACGAATCACCGTCGTCGGGCGCGAGACCGAGCTGAGCGTGCTCTCCGATTGGCTCGCCGATGAGCGCCCGTTCTCGTGGGATCTGTGGACCGGGCCGGCCGGCGCTGGAAAGAGCCGCCTGGCGCTGGAGCTCTGCCGCCGCCACGAGGGCTGGCACGCCGGATTCTACGAGTGGGCGATCCACGAGCACGTGCGCTTCGACCAGTGGGCGCCAAAGGCCGACACGCTGATCATCTTCGACTACGTGGCCGAGCATGCGAAGGAGATCGGCGAATCCATCCGGCTGCTGGCGATGCGCCGCTTGCCGCCAGGCGTGAAGGTGCGCTGCCTGTTGCTGGAGCGCGGCTTGCCGCCCGAGTCCGACGACGGCGCGGCGTCCGTCTGCGCCACTGAATCCGGCAAGCCCGAGTTCGCCCGGCTGGAGGCGCCGTGGTTGGGCGTGCTTCGAGCGGAGCTGGACCTGCGCGACGACCCCTGCGCAAAGGCTCATCGCCGCCGGGACATCGACAAGCCCGCCACGCCACTTGGGGGTGTTGATGTGGCGGCTGCGATCGCGATCATCCGCGCGGAGGCGCGCACGGCAAACCCGGACGGCCCGGTGCCGACCGCGGCGCAGGTTAGCGCATGTCTGCGCGCCGCCGAGCACATCGACAAGCACTTGCGCCCGCTGTTTGTTGCGATGACCGCCGAGGCGGTTCGCGAGCAGGGCGGCGCGTTCGACGACATCGACGCGCTGATCGAGTACATCCGGGACAAGGAGTGGGCGCACGCGCTGAATCGCCTGAACGGGCACCCGTCAGGCCGCGATGCCGAACCCGAAGCGTGGGCTCGGCTGGTCTGCCTGGCGACGATGTGCGGCGGGCTGGCCGGCGAGAATCTGACCAAGGCGCTGGCGCAGGCTGCGACGCTCGGCTTGCCCACCGAATCGCAGTACGACGACGGCTCGCGCTACGACCTGCTGGTCGGCGGCGCGCGGCACGACGACGCCCCCAAGCTCGAGCCGGACGTGCTGGGAGAGGCATTCGTCCTGTCGTGGCTGGAGAAGCATCGGCGCCAGGCGCGCGCGCTGATCGACGCCGCGTGGTCGCTGGGAATGGACGAGTTCGTCGTTCGCGCGGCGCAGAACTTTCCGGCCCGCATCGAGCGCAGCGAGTTGCTTACGCCAGCGCCCGGTGCGAGCGGAGCAGCGCTGGCCG
>CAZHIE010000062.1:9612-21905 GCA_964532435.1 uncultured Planctomycetales bacterium | reverse complement strand
GGGGCGCTTTGGCGGCCGAGCCTCCACGCGCTCCGAGCCGCGAGCGTCAGCGAGCACGTCCGCTCCGAGCCGCGAGCGTCAGCGAGCACGTCCGATCCGAGCCGCGAGCGTCAGCGAGCGAAGCGTGCGGAGTTGGTTGCGGGAAAAATAGCGCGCGGGCCTGCGCGCCGATTTCACACGGCCGAGCGCCGGACGTCGCGCTCGCATTCGCTCGCGGCTCGGATCGGAGGAGCGTCGCGCTCGCCACGCTCGCGGCTTGGATCGGACACGCCGTCGAACGCAGAGGTCCGACGCTACACCGCGCGGAC
Organism: uncultured Planctomycetales bacterium; assembly: GCA_964532435.1. Taxonomy (GTDB): domain Bacteria; phylum Planctomycetota; class Phycisphaerae; order UBA1845; family Fen-1342; genus CAZHIE01. Next base: position 21,597 of record CAZHIE010000062.1, on the reverse strand, counting down.
CGGACACCGCGTCGGACGCGGCGGCCAACGCGGCGGCGGATGCGGCGTCCGCCGCGGAGGTCCGGCGCTGCGACGCTCACGCTCGCGACGCTGAAACGCTACACTTTCCGGCAGGTACACCGACACCGCACTCGCAGGATGCACGGCATGAATTTCGCGACCAAGGCCATCCACGTCGGGCAGGAGCCGGACCCCACCACCGGCGCTACCGTCCCGCCCATCTACGCGACCAGCACGTATACGCAGCAGGCACCCGGCCGGCACAAGGGCTACGAGTACTCGCGCTCGCACAACCCCACGCGCGACGGACTCGAAAAATGCCTCGCCGCGCTCGAAGGCGGGACGGCCGGCGCAAGCTTCGCGTCCGGCCTCGCCGCGACAAACGCGCTCATCTCCGCGCTGCTGCGGCCGGGCGAATCGATCGTCGCATACAGCGATCTTTATGGCGGCACCTATCGGCTCTTCGAGCGCGCGTTCAAGCCGTGGGGGCTCGTGACGCGCTACACCGACGACACCAGCCCGGACGCCGTCGCCGGATTGATCGACAAGACGACGCGCGTCGTCTGGCTCGAAACGCCGACCAACCCGATGCTCAACCTCCTCGACATCGCCGAGATCGCGCGGCGCGTCCGCGAAGCCGAGCGCCGCCTCGGCCTGCCGGGGCCGAACGCCGCCGCCGCGGGGACGCCGCCCGGCGCGGGGCTTTCCGCGCCGCGGCCGGAGGGCATCACGCTCGTCGTCGACAACACGTTCGCCAGCCCGGCGCTTCAGCGGCCGATCGCGTTGGGCGCCGACGTCGCGCTGCACAGCACGACGAAGTACATCGGCGGCCACTCGGACGTGGTCGGCGGCGCGCTGGTAACTGCGCGGAACGAGACGATGGGCCCGATTCGATTTCTGCAAAATGCGATCGGCGGCGTCTCCGGCCCGTTTGACTGCTTTCTGACGCACCGCGGGCTCAAGACGCTGGCGATCCGCATGCGCGCACACTGCGAAAACGCGGCCCGCATCGCGCGCTGGGCCACGGAACAAAAGTCATTCGAGCGCGTGATCTATCCCGGCCTGCCGGCGCATCCGCAGCACGAGTTGGCGCGGCGGCAGATGAGCGGGTTCGGCGGAATGGTGACGTGCGTCCTGCGCGGCGGCCTCGACGCCGCCAGCCGCTTCATGTCGGCGACCAAGCTGTTCTCCTGCGCCGAAAGCCTGGGCGGCGTGGAGTCGCTCGTGAATCACCCGGCCATCATGACGCACGCCTCCGTCCCGCGCGAGGTGCGCGAGCGGATCGGCGTGGTCGATGGGCTGGTGCGGCTGAGCGTCGGGATCGAGGACGCCGACGACCTGATCGCCGATCTCGACGCCGCGCTGCGCGCGGCCCGCTGAGGCCGGCGCGATGGGCGGGCTGCTCGGAAAGGTGGCGCTGATCACCGGCGCGTCGTCGGGCATCGGCGCCGCGCTCGCGCTGGAGTTTGCGCGGCGCGGGGCCGATGTCGCCCTGCTCGCTCGGCGCACCGATCGATTGGCGAGCCTGGCGGCGCAGATCGGGAGACTGGGGCGCCGCGCGCTGCCGCTGGCGTGCGACGTTACGCGCGACGGCGACGTGGAGCAGGCTGTCGCGACCACAATTGCCGCGCTCGGCGGCGTCGATTACGCGGTGGCCAATGCCGGGTTCGGCGTCGTGGGCAATGTCGCCGACCTGTCGATCGATGACTATCGCCGGCAGTTCGAGACCAACTTTTTCGGCGCCCTGCGGACAATCCACGCGGCGATTCCCGCGGTAACGCGGCGTCGCGGCGGAATCGCGCTGATCGGCAGCGTGCAGGGGTTCATCGCTCTGCCGGGAACGTCGCCCTACGCCAGCAGCAAATTCGCGCTGCGGGCCGTCGCCGAGGCGCTTTGGCACGAGCTGCGCCCGCGCGGCGTGGCCGTCACGCTCATCAGCCCCGGTTTCGTCGAAAGCGAGCTGCGCGAAGTCGCCAACGACGGCTCGCGCGGCGCGGCCGCGCCCGATCCGCTCCAGGCCCGGCTGCGAATGCCGGCCGACAAGGCGGCGCGGCAGATCGTCCGCGCGATCGTCGGCCGCCGGCGGCACGCCGTAATCACCGGCCACGGCAAGCTGCTGGTCCTGCTCGCGCACGCCGCGCCGTGGCTGCTGCGCATGTTCGTCCGAGCGCTGAAGATCGGCGGCCGCAAGCAGCCGGATTCGCGAAGCGCGGAATGATGATGTCAATCACGAATCGGAACGCAAAGACCGCAGCCGGGGAGCGGATTGGAGTTGCCGGTCAGGGCCTCAAGAGAAACGCCGAGCCAGAGGCCCGGCCGTGCCGGTCGCCAATCACGGCGTCGCCGGCGTCGGCGCGGTCGTCGCCGCGGGCTTCGACCGGCGATACCGATCGACCTCGCGCCCGTCGATGTCGATCTGTCGCAGCTGCAGCTCGCCCGGTTCGATTTCGACGTATGTGAAACCGTGTCGCGTGTTTTCGAGCGCGGCGACATATCCCGGCCGGCTCTCCGGCGGCTGGGCCTTGTAGAGTTTCGCGCCGCCCGCGCCGCTGACCACGTACGTGATACCGGCCGCTTCGTCGATTTCATCGCGGCGGAGCGGGCGCATGCGCTGATAGAGATGATCGTGGCCGCTGAAGACGAAATCCACGCCCGCCGCCTCAAGCGCCGGGACGATCGCGCGCTGCAGGCGCCCGTCGGGCGTATAAGAACCGGCCGTATAGGGCGGGTGATGGAAGACGGCGATGCGCCAGGCCGCGTCGCATTCGGCGAAAGCGCGGCCGATCCACGGCGCGGTGCGACCGGCGAGCGTGGCCTCGTCGACGTTGCTGTCGATCATGACGAAGCGGGCCGGGCCGATGTCGAACCAGTAGTTGTATTCGGGCGGGAGGCCGTCGGGGCCGTTCTGCGGAAGCTCGAAGACCTCGCAATAGGCGAGCGCCTCGCCGGACTTCGTAACGTCGTGGTTGCCGAGCGTGGGCCAAAGCGCGATGTTTCGCATCAGCTCGCGATACGGCGCGAAGAGCCGCGCCTCATAGTGGCGCCGTTCGCCGCCGGGATACACCACGTCGCCGGTGTGGACAATCGCGTCGGACGGCCAGTCGCGCATTCGGGCGGCGAGGCGGAATTGTGCCTGCGTGCCGCGGCCGCTGTCGCCAAAGACGATGATGCGGGCGGGCTGCGTCCGCGGCGGGCTGGCGCGCGTCGCGGCGGTCGCGACGGTGCGGTCGGCGATGGCGATGCGATAGGGCGCGGGCGAGTCGGAGCGAAGGCCGGTCAGCATGGCGCGGCAGCGCCGGCCGTCGCGCTGCACGGTCGCCTCGCGTTCGCCGTCGGCGGCGGTCCAATACAGCCGGCACTCGGCGGGGCGGGTGAGATACCAGGCGACGACGGCGGAATCGGCGGTGACGTTCTGGACGTAGGGGCCTTCGTAGAGTCGCGCGGGGAACAGGGCCGGCGCGGCGAACCAGGAGGCGCCGGCGCAGGCGGCGGCGAGCGCGAGGGCCCGGACGGCGCGATCGATGGAACGAAGCGGGCCGCTCATGATTCCACAGAACTCCAGGTGGCGATCGCCCGGAGCAACCGATCGCACCATTGGCAGTGCTTTCGGACTACGGATGCGTCGATCTCGCACAATAGCCGCTGCGCGTCCTTGATCTTGTCAAAGGCTCGCGACGGCGTGTCGCCGACCGCGCGATTCAACGACGCGCGAATCCGGGCCGGCGTCGTGTGCTCCGCACGACTTTCGGGCGGCAGCGCACGAAGATTGAGATGGGGGCCGAACGTGCGACGAAGGGCGCTCCGGTCGACAATCAACCACGACTCCATGCAAGTCGTCATGAGATGGCACTGCTCCGTCGCCACGCCGTTAGGCATTTTCCAGCGGTCGGCCGGGCGTTCGAGCAGGTGTCGACACGGATCGGCGGTGATGGCGACGGGCTCTTCCGCATCGACAAGAAGGACATTTGTTACATCCGGTTCCTTATCGATCGCGTCGCAGAACTTCGCGAAGGTGTCGGCCCGGCCGCCGCACGGAATCACCGTCAACTGCTGCTTTCGGTGCCACGGTGCGGCAAACGACGAGCGCAGGAACTCGGACATTCCGCGGCGCAACAGGCGCCATCTAGACCTGGAGTCGCCGCCTCCCTCAAGGTAGATCGCGATCTTAGTCAAAAAAGGTTTCCCCCCAGCTTCCCCGCCTGCCAGATCTCGCCCAGCCGGTACTGGCTCAACCAATGCTTCAGTTTCCCGGCATCGATGCGCTGCAGTTTCGTTCCGCCGGCGGCGAAGTCGCAGACAAGCACCGAATCCGCGTACTCGGTCAGCTCCGACACGAGCACGTCGGAGTGGGTTGTCACGACGAGTTGGGTTGCGCGACTCGCCTCAATGAGGAGCTCAGCCAGAATCGCAATCGAGTCCGGGTGCAGACCCAGCTCCGGCTCCTCGACACAGATGAGCGACGCGGAATCGGCGCTGAGCAGAATCGCAAGCAGCGCGAGAAAACGCAGCGTGCCGTCGGAGAGCCGCGTTGCCGGAATCGGGCCGTGAATCCCATCCTCGTGTAGGTTGATCTGCACGGAACCGCCGGGCAAGACCCTCGTTGTCAGGCGGCTGAAGCGCGGGAGAAACATCTGCATCAGTTTGGTGAATCGATCCCACCGGTCTGTCGAATGCTCGATCTCATTCAGCATGAGCCCGAGGTTGACCAGGTTGGGTAGCACCGCATCCTTTGAAAGGTCGGCGCGCTGCGGCGCTCGCAGGGCTGCGGATCGGCCAAAGCTCCACTCGCGGTACAGGCGAATCGCACCAAACCTGCTCGCGACGTGCGTGATCTCCGGGTACAGGTCCGGCTCGCGTCGCTGCGAGAGGATCGACTGCTGCGGATCGATCGACTCCCGTCTCAGCGCGCGACGGGAATAGCCCGCGCCGACCGACTCCGACGATCCTCGCTCATACACGTTGATTACCGGTCGTCCGTCTTGAAAACGGTAATAGAAAAAGACGTCGTCGAATTCGGGCGAGGCCTTTGTCGTTTCCTCCAGTACTTCGTCCGTAATGTCGACGCGCCCTCCGCTGTCGGCGAATTCGATGGAGTAGCGCAGCGGACGCGGAACAGGCCCGGTTTCCGCCACGATTGCCGTCAGGCGCGCCCGGGTGGCCGCCCGCGGACCGCGCCAGATCCAATCGCTGGGCGCTCCGCCCACCCGGATCGCTTCCCGAAAATCCGACGGCGTGGCATGCAGCAACTCGATCGCCTCGATGAGATTGCTCTTGCCCACGCCATTTGGCCCGATCAGCACGTTCAAGTTGGTGAGCGCCGTCGGCTCGCTGTCCGGCGCAAAGGACAGGAATCCCTGCAGGTGCAGCGAGTTCAACAATCTGGCGCTCATTCCTGCCTCAATTCGTGCGGCCGACGACGCGCGCGTCACGGCTTCCCCGGCTGCGACGTCGCCGGACCACGCTGGGCCTTCGGCTTGCCCGCGTTTTCCTTGTGCCAGGCGAGAAAGCGGCGCACCGCCTCTTGGCGCGCGGCGTCGTCAAGGAAGCCAACCAGCGGCTCCGGCTCGGGCGTCGTGTAGAAGCCCAGCTCTTTCGGCGAGAGACCGTAAATCTTCGCCAGAGCCATCAGCACCACGTCGCCTTCCGTCTGCGAGACCGACTTGCCCGGCTCCGGCGTCAGAACACGACGCAGATTCGATTCGTGCAGCCACTGCACCAGAGCGTCGGCCGCACGCTCGTCGCCGATCTTGCCCAGCGCCTCCGCCACGTCGCCAACCTCAAAAATCTCGTCCTGCCGATAGCGGGATTTGCCGAAGAATTGCAGCGCGTCGAGGATCGCCGGGACGCTCTCCTTCGCCCCGGCTTCGCCGAGCACCTGAATCGAGCGGCTCGTGAAGACGGCCAGCACGACGCCGACGTATTCGCGCGCGTCGCCCAGCTCGCCGTCGCGGACCGCCCGCGTCACGCCCTCGATGTAGCGCGTCAGGCCGCGCACCACGATCTCGTCCTTGAGCTTGCCGGCCAGCTCGAGCGCGGCCTCGGCCACGTCGCCGTCCCAATCGTTGACCTTGCCGACGATCAGCACGCCAGCCGCGGAATTGGGCTCCAGCGGGATCTTCTCCAGCGCGGCGATGCGCCGCTCCGGGTCGTCCTGAAAGAGCGCGAGCACGAGGTCGGGATCTTTCTGCTGGAATCGATCGAGCAGCTTCCGTTCCTTCTCCTCCAGATCGGCGCGGAACAGGCGCACGCGCAGCGCCGCCGTCACGCGGCCCAGCGCCGCCCGCACGCGGACCTGTTCGGCCGGCGGGCGCGATTCGAGCGCGCCGATGGCGTCGGCGAGCGGGCCGACGAGCTTTTCGATCAGCTCGTCCTCGGCTTCGCGCGCCTCGTCCTTGTCGGCGGTGGCGATGCGCTCGACCAGTTTCTTGAGATCGGCGGGCTGGCCGCCGGCGGGCTCGCCCGCGGGCAGCAGCAGAATGAGCGAGATCAGCCAGGCGGAGAGCATGGGCGTTGCTCCTGAACGAGATTCAAGCAGACGGGATCATGCCGGATTTGGGCGGGGGCGGCAACGCGGCCGGTAGCCGATGCTCGAATCGGCCGAAATCTTCGCATACCATCTCGCGAACTTCTCTTTGAGAAGCGCCGAGCCGCGATTCCAAGGTTTCGATAATTCCGGAATGGCCACATTCGCCACATTCCAGCGTCTCAAGGACAAGGGCCTCGCCGCCCTGCGCGACGGCGACCCCGTCGCCGCACGGCCGTATCTGATTCAGGCCGCCGAGTGCATGATCGAGCTCGCCGAGGAGAGCAAGGATCCGCAGCAGCGCCGCGAGCAGGAGGACTACGCCCGCGAGCTGATGGAGCTCGCCCGCGATTGCGAAAAACGCGTCCGCCACGGCGGCGGCGGGGCGGCCGGCCGGCCGCGCGACCGTGCCCGCGACGACGACGAGAAAGGCCCGGACGCGGCCGACTGGATCGTCCGCGAGAAGCCGACGGTGCGCTTTGCGGACATCGCCGGTCTCGACGACGTGAAGTCCGAGATCTACCTGAAGATGATCTATCCGTTCCAGCACGCCGAACTGGCCCAGCATTACGGCATCGACGTGGGCGGCGGGCTGCTGCTGTACGGGCCGCCCGGCACGGGCAAGACGATGATCGCCCGCGCAATCGCGTGCGAAGTGGACGCCACGATATTCGTCGTCAGCCCGGCGCAGCTCATGAGCAAGTGGGTCGGCGAGGCCGAGCAAAACGTCCGCAAGCTGTTCGATGCCGCCCGGTCGGAGCCGCGCAGCGTCATCTTCATCGACGAAATCGAGGCGATGGTGCCGCGACGCCGCAGCAGCGACAGCACCGTCATGCAGCGCGTCGTTCCCCAGATTCTCCAGGAACTCGAAGGATTCGACCGCAAGGCCGGCCGGGCGCTGATGTTTCTCGGCGCCACCAACGAGCCGTGGAGCCTCGACGCCGCCATCATGCGACCCGGCCGATTCGACGCAAAGGTGTATGTGCCGCTGCCCGACCCGGCCGCGCGATTCCGGCTGTTCGAGATCTACCTGGCCGGCCGCCCGCTGGCGGACGACGTGAATCTGGCGACGCTGGTCGAGCAGACGGTCGGCTACAGCGGCGCCGACATCAAGGCGATTGCGGCCCGCGCCGCGACCCTGCCGTTTCTGGAGGCCGTCGGCGGCGCGAGCACGCGCTCGCTGACGATGGCGGACGTCGTCGCGGCAATCGATCGGACGCCCCCGTCGGTCGGGCGCAAGGATGCCGAAAAATACGAGCAATGGGCGGCGTCGGTGGGCGGCGTCTGATCGCAGCGCGCGCGTCGGGGGACAACGCGCGTTTGAGTCGCGTGCCTACGCGAGCAAAGCCAAATCAAGCTGGGAGCGTTAGCGAGCGCGATCCGAGCCGCGAGCGTCAGCGAGCGCGATCCGCGCCGCGAGCGTCAGCGAGCGAACCCTGCGACCGCGGTTGCGGGTCGCTGGGCTCGAAACCCTGCTTGCCCCCACCACGGAATAGCGCGACGTCTCAAGCCAAAACCCGCATCCCGCGGCCGTTCGTCGCGCTCCCCGTCCGCTGCGGCTTTGATCTTCGCCCCTCATTCGCACGCGTCGCCGTTTCGCCAAAGCGCCGATTTTCCTTGCTTTCGACCCTCGCGCGGCGGTAGAAATGTGGTAGCGCCGGCGCGCCGCGTGCCGCCGGGGCCGCATTTCTTCTCTTCGCAGGGCCGAACCATGACATCCGCGGGCATTGCGACCGACCCGTCCCGTGACCCGAGCGCGCCGACCGACTCACCATCGCTTCGCGCCGCGCTCGTTTTGCCAGCGCTGGCGTTGCTCCTCGCCCTTCCCGCCGCCGGGCAGAATTGTCAGACCGCCTGGTCCGACCAGAGCACCGACGTCTCGCCCTTTGCCCGAAGCGGCGCGAGCGCGGTCTACGACAGCCTGCGCGGGCGGATCGTGCTGTTCGGCGGCGGCGGCGGGCCGGCCTACTTCGACGATACCTGGGTGCGCAGCGGCGCAAGCTGGCTGCCGCTGCCCGTCCCCGGGCCGGGCGCGCGAACCGAGCACGCCATGGCCTATGACGCCGCGCGGGATCGCGTCGTGCTCTTCGGCGGCGAGGCGCCCGGCGCGCTCCTCGACGACCTCTGGGAATTCGACGGCGCAAGCTGGTTGCAGATTCCGCCCTCCGCCCTGCCGTCGCCCTCAGCGCGGCGGAACGCGATGATCGCGTACCAGTCCGCGCGCGGCCGGTGCCTGCTCTATGGCGGCGAAGGGCTCGGCGGCGCGCTGCTCGACGACGCGTGGGAGTGGGACGGCGCGCAATGGTCGCCCGTGCCGCCCGGACCCGGCCCCGGACCGCTGGCCGACGCGGCGATGACGTACGACGCGGCGCGCGAGCGCGCCCTGCTGTTCGGCGGGCGCGGCCCCGGCGGATTCTCGAGCGCGACGTGGCAATTCGACGGAACGCACTGGTCCGAAGTGATCAGCGCCGCCCCGGACGCGACAATCCCCGCACCGCGCGCCGGCGCGGCCATGATCTATGAGCCAGAGTGCGAACGAGTCGTCCTTGTCGGAGGGCTGGGCGCGGGCGGCGCGCTCGACGACACGTGGGAGCTCTACGGCGACGATTGGCTACTGCGCGACGTCGGCGGCCCGAGCGCCCGCAGCGGCGCGGCCGCCGCATATGGCGGTGCGGAACAGCGCCTTGTGCTGCACGGCGGGGCCGACGCGCTTGGCCCCAGCGGCGAGACCTGGAACCGCGCGCACGAGCCGCGCCTGCCGATCCAGTCGTACGACGACGACACGCGCTTCCTCCCGGAGCCTGATGCGGCCTGCTACACGCAGCTCAATTGCGTGAGCGACATCGACGGCCGGCTGACATCGTTCATTCCAACAAACCAGACGCCCATCAAGTACGTCCGCATCGCGTTTCACGTCTTTCAGCGGAGCGACGGCACGGGCAACTGGCAGAACTGCGCGTCGGACATCGCCGACCTGACGCAACTCACGCAGTGGATGAACAACTACCTGGGCATGTGCTGCGGCTGCATCAACTCCGACCCCTGCCCGGGTTTCACATACCTGGCCGACACGCAAGTGCGCGTCTGCCTCACCGGCATTTACTTCTATCAGGACACGGCGCTGTGGAACACGTCGAACACCGGCGCGCTGCTCAGCACCGCGTTCGCCGCGAATCCCCAGTCGCGCGACTCCGTGCCGATCCTCTGGACCGGCGAGCCGTTCGGCGGCGGCGGCTATGCCGTCCTGCCCGGCGCCGATCACAACGCCGATCAGTTCATCGTCATGCCGAACAACTCGACCAGCCTGTGCAACGGGCTGTACACGGCCTATGCGAAATCGAGCACGCTGACGCACGAACTCGGCCACGTGCTCAGCCTGCTGCACATGTACCAGCCGAGTTGCTGCCCCGAAGTGACCTGCAACCCGGCCGACTGCGAGTATCTGTACGACACGTTTTGTCCGCCGGTGAATCCGTGCTACATGGACGGCGGGTGGAATTGCAATCCGTGGCTGCCGCCGACGTTCAATTCCTGCACGAATAACATGATGGACGGCACGTCGAGCGCCTGCTTCTTCACTCCGACGCAGATGGGCAAGATCCACCGCGCGCTGTCGACGTTGACGGCCAACCGCTATCAGAAAGTGACCGACTGCCTCAAGCCGCCCGCCAACCTGACGCTCTGGCTGGCGTTCAACGAGCCGACCACGTTCGGCGCGGCCGGCAACGCGGCCGGCGGAAACGCGGGCGCATACAACAACCTCGCGTTCTCCGACGTCGTGCCCGGAAAGTCGGGCAATGCGCTGCGCTTCAACGGGTCGAATCAGTGGGTGGACGTGCCGACCTATCCAGCGGTAAACGTCGCGACCGGCGATTTCAGCATCGAGTGCTGGGTGCGCCGGCCGAGCGGGGCGGGCCTCGACGGCTTCCGCGTCATCGTCGACAAGCGCGTCGAGACGCCGGTGATCCGCGGCTATGCCTTCTTCCTGACCGACGGCGTGCTCAGTCTGCAACTCGCCAACGGCATCGGCACGCAGATCACCAACTACTTCGCCGGCTCGCCGGGCGGACTGGGCTGGATTCCCGACGACGGAAACTGGCACCACGCCGGCGTGACCGTGAAGCGCAACAGCGCCACGGGCATTCATTTCTACCGCGATGGGCAGGCGTTTCCGAACGCGTTCGACCCCACGCCGCGCATCGGGCCGCTGGTCTCGACCGCGCCGTTGCGCGTCGGCGCGGCCACGGCAGCGCCGGCCGGCGGACTCGTTTTCAACGGCGCGATCGATGAAGTGGAAATGTACGGTCGCGAGTTGCTGGGCTCGGAAATGCAGGCGATCTACAACGCGCAGGGGGCCGGCAAGTGTTCGCGTTACTGCACAGTTCCGTGGGACGCGCCGTTCTGCCTGAATGACGCGTCGAAGACGGTCACCGCGCAGATCTGCAACGCCACCGCGTTTCCGCAGACGTTCATGTACTGGTTCCGCGGGCTGCCGGCCGTGCTGACCGGCTGCACGGTGGACGGGCCGACGCTGTTCACGCCCTGCTCGGGGATGGTGACGGTGCTGCCGGGTCAGTGCGTGCCGGTGACGGTCTCGATCGCCCGGCCGGCGGGCTGGACGGCGCAGGGGCAGACGGCGTGCTACGTGCTGGAAGTGCAATCGCTCGGGCCGAACAACCCGGCCAAGTTCGAGTGCCTCGGTTCGGTGATGGACGCGCGCGACTGGTGCATCAACGTGCCGGGCGACGTTGCGACGCTGCGCGTCGGCATTCCGCGCGACCTCGGGCCGATCATGGTGCGCAACACGGGCTCGCCCGTCGTGCAATTGAACTATCGCATCCGCGCGATCGGGCCGGACATGGAGCCGGACCAGACGGCGCTCAGCCTCAACGGCTTGCCGCCGGGCGAGCCGGTCATCGACACGCTCCTCGTGCCGCCGGGCGGAACGGGCGAAATCGAGCTGGCCGCGATGTTCACCGAGTTTCAAGCGCTGCGGTTCTACACGATCCTGATCGAGGCGGACGTGAACGGCGACGGCGTGCCCGAGCCGCTGCAATCGTTCACCGTGCGGAACGAGATTCCGCCGGTGCGGCTGGGCGACGCGAACTGCGACGGCGCGGTGGACAACGGCGACATCGACGCATTTGTGCTCGCGCTGCTCGACCGCAATGCGTACAACGCGGCGTTTCCGGCCTGCACGATCGACAACGCCGACGCGAACGGCGACGGCACGGTGGACAACGGCGACATCGATGCGTTTGTGGCGCTGTTGCTGGGATGAGCGGGGAAGAGGGAACAGGGAATGGGGAACAGGGAACAGGGAATAGGGAATAGGGAATAGGGAACGGGGAACGGGGAACGGGGAACAGGGAACGGGGAAGTCCGAACTGCTCGCGCCCGGGAGAGACCCGCGGCGCGCGCTGTGATCGTACGATCCGAGCCGCGACCGTCAGGGAGCGCGA
>CAZHIE010000062.1:1589-9512 GCA_964532435.1 uncultured Planctomycetales bacterium | reverse complement strand
CCCGCGGCGCGCGCTGTGATCGTACGATCCGAGCCGCGACCGTCAGGGAGCGCGACGTCCGGCGCTCGTGCCGGCCAAATTCGTACGGAGGCCCGCTCGCTCTTTCTCGCGCCGCGCAATCTGAGCGCTTTGCTCGCTTACGCTCGCGGCTCTGTTCGCGGCCGTGCGCGCCGCGCGATCACCCCCCCCGCCGCGAGCGCCGCGCAATCACACGCGCCGCGCGCCGCGCGGCCACGTCAGCCATAGCCCGCCCGCGATGACGCCCATCAGCGCCGCTGTCACCGAGTCGCACACGCCGTTGATGATGTCTACCTGCAGGTTTGGCAGTTCCGTTCCGCACGGATATATCGCCGGGTCGTACGCGCTCGCGCCGCTGATGCAGCCGTCGAAATCGTTGCAGAACGCGGTGCAGCCGGGGTCGAGCGTGCCGACGATCCGCACGGCGTCGCCGACGCGAAAGCTGTCGTCGCCGTATTCGGGCAGGTAGTAGCGCCCGCCGCCGCCCTCGAACAACACGCACGTGCCGTCGGAGATCAGCACGCCACACGCGTCAAACGGAGTCCGCGCGGGCGACTGCGCCCGCGCCGTCGCGCCGGCCTCCGAGAGCGCCGCGGCCGCAAGCATGAGGCGGGCGGCGGCCGAACCGAAACGCACGGTTGCGAACTGCTTATGGATCATGTCGTGTCTCCACTCGGCCGCCGCCGGGCTTTCCGACGCGCCGCCTCGCTGTCGATGTTCGGCCCCAAAGCCAGCCACAAAAGTGTACACGCCGCATGGCGTCGGGGCTGCACCGCGCGAGTCAGAGGAGGCGGAAGCGTGCAGGAGTGGATGTCAGCGCCGGGCATTCCGCGGACTGAAGTCACGGACAGCGGATGTGCGCCACGCCCGCCAGGACGCGACGATTTCCTCACCACGTCGTCCCCGCCGGCGTGTCGCGCAGCTCCACCCCCAGCGCCCCCAGCTTCTCGCGGATCCGGTCGGACAGCGCGAAGTTGCGATCCTTCTTGGCGTCGGCGCGCAGATCGGCCAGCAGCCGGATCAGGTCGTCGCGCTTCGAGTCGTCCGCCCCGCCCAGCGCGCTGCGCCAGCGAAATCCGAACACATCCTCCGCGTACGTGCGCAGCAGGCTCTCGGCCGCCTCAACGTCGGCGCGGCCGGGCGATTCGCGCAGCCAGCCGTTCGCCGCGCGCACAACCTCGAACAGCACGGCGATTGCCGCAGCCGTATTAAAGTCGTCGTCCATCGCCGCCGCGGCGCGCCCGCGAAACTCGTCAAGCTGCGCCGCAATCCGCGGCGACGCCGGCTTGTCGGGCGCCGCCTTCGCCGCGCGGGCCAGCTCGCGCAGCGCGTCGCGCAGCTTGTACGATCCGCTCTCGGCCCCCTGCAGCGCCTCGTTCGAAAAATCCAGCGTCTGGCGATAGTGGCTGGTCAGGATGAAGTGCTTCACCACGGCCGGCTCGAACGCCCGCTCGACCAGCACTTCGCCCCGCCTGTCCAGCATCGGCCCCGCCGTCGCGAACAGGTCGCGCAGCAGGATGCCGTTGCCCAGGCTCTTGCTCATCTTCTGCCCGTTGAGCGTACACATGTTGTTGTGCAGCCAGTAGCGCACAAAGGGCTGCCCGTTGGCGCACTCGCTCTGCGCGATTTCGCATTCGTGATGCGGAAACTGGTTTTCCAGGCCGCCGCCGTGAATGTCGAATGTCGTGCCCAGGTATTTCTGGCTCATGGCCGAGCATTCCAGATGCCAGCCGGGAAATCCCTCGCCCCACGGGCTCGACCAGTGCATCAGGTGCGCTGGCTCGGCCCGTTTCCACAGCGCGAAATCGAGCGGGCTGCGCTTCTCGTCGTTCACCGCCACGCGCGCCCCGGATTCAAGCTCGGTCGTGCGACGGCCGGAGAGCTTGCCATATTCGGGGTCTTTCGAGACGTCGAAATAGACCGAGCCGTTCGCCTCGTACGCGAAGCCGCGCTCGATCAGTGTCTGCGCCAGGGCGATCTGCTCGGGAATGTGCCCGGTGGCCCGCGGCATGATGTCCGGCCGCAGGAGATTCAGCGCGTCCATGTCGTCGAGATAGCTGCGCAGAAACGTCTCGGCGACGGCCATCGGGTGCAGCCCGCGGCGGCGCGCCTCGGCGATGAGCTTGTCTTCGCCCGCGTCCTCGTCGTTGTCGGTCATGTGCCCGACGTCGGTGATGTTCTGGACGTAGTAGACGTCGTAGCCGCTCTGTCGCAGCCATCGCACGATCACGTCGAAACTGACATAGCTCTTGGCATGGCCGAGATGCGCGTGCCCGTAAACGGTCGGCCCGCAGACGTACATCCCGACTTTGGGCGGATGAAGCGGGGCGAAATCCTCCAGCTTTCGGCCGAGCGTGTTGAAGAGGCGAAGACCCATGTGCGGCACCTGTGCGTTCGTGAATACGCGCGAGATTGCGTCGCTGGCGCGAGTATAAACGGGGTAGCGGCGGCGAGACAGGCAGCGGGGGCGCGGGCGGGCGGCGCGGAGCGCGCTGCCCCGGCGCTCCGTGGAGGGCGACGGGCGGCGCTTTACTGCTTCCGCGCGAGGACGAATCCCGCCATCGTCGCCAGGCTCTGCCGCGCCGCCGAGTCCGGCAGCGCCGCAAGTGCCGCACCGGCCCGCTCGATGTGATGCGCCGCCGCCGCCTGCGCATACTCCACGCTCGACGAGCGCGCCAGCAGCGCCGCGATCTGGCGATACCGCTGCGGATCCTGCCCCCGCAGGATCGTCAGCGCGCGGCCGCGGCCCTCGTCGTCCGCCTCGCGCAGGTAGTGAATCAGCGGCAGCGTGAGCTTGCCCTTGTGGACGTCGCGGCCGATGGTCTTGCCCATCTCCGACTCTTCCCCGGCAAAGTCGAGCAGGTCGTCGACGATCTGAAACGCGACGCCCAGCGACTCGCCGAACTCGCGCGCCTGCGCGACGACGCGCTCCGCCGCGCCGGCGTACTGCGCGCCAAGCTGGCAGCACGCGCCGATCAGCGCGGCCGTCTTGCGGCCGATGATGTCGAGGTATTCGCGTTCGGTCAGCTCATAATTGTCGCGGTTGGCGACCTGCATCATCTCGCCTTCGCAGACGGTGTTGGTCGCGTGGCCGATGACGCGCGAGGCGTGCGTCGTTTCGAGCGAGCTGCACAGATGAAACGCGTGGCTGATCAGGTAATCGCCCATCAGCACGGCCCGCTCGTTGCCCCAGAGGCGGTTGACCGTCGCGGCGCGGCGGCGAATGTCCGCCTCATCCAGAACGTCGTCGTGCACAAGCGTCGCCACGTGGACCAGCTCGACCACGCCGGCCAAAACGTGATGATCGCGCGTGACGCGGCCGCACGCCCGCCCGACCAGCAGCAGCAGCGCCGGCCGCAGCAGCTTCCCGTGAAACTGCGAAACGTGGCTGACGAGGTCGCAGATGAAGCCCTGGTCGCTGATCAGCTCCGCCCGCAGGACGCGCTGCGATTCGTGCAGGTCGTCGGCGATCGGCCCGTAGAGTTCGGCCAGGGTCGGCGCGTCGGGCGTGTCGGGCGGCGCGTAGGGCATGTGGGCCGGCGCGGGCGATTGGGTGGGAGACACGCGGTGGCTCCTTGTCCGTTGGCGCGAGCGGCACGCGCGTCGCCGCGGGATTGTCGGGAAATATTCCGCCGATCGGCGGCGGCGTCCAGCGCGGGCCGAAAGTTTCAAAAGGTTTGAAATGCAGCGCCAGCCCAACGACCCCGCCGGTCCCCGGGCGGTTCGCGCGTACAAGCCCGCCTGTCCCCGGGCGGTTCGCGCGTACGAGCCCGCCTGTCCCCAGGCGGGTCTTCGATCCTGGGGGGCCGGCCTCCGGCCGGTCTCTTCCCGCGGCCGAGTCGCCGCCGCGCACGACCCCGCCTGTTCTCAGGCGGATCCCCCCGCATCCTCGCGCGCTGCCGGCTCCGGTTCCTTCGATGTCTCCTCGGGAACCAGCGCCGCAAACGTCCGCCAGATCCGCGGCGAGTCGAGCGCTCGTTGCGGGCGGATCAGCAGGATGACGACCGCGAAGGCCGCTCCGATCAGCACGCCGGGCTCCATGAGGACAACAGCGAGCAGCACCATCGCGGCCACGACGATCGCGAACGCGACGGCGTCGAGCAGCACGGTCGCGATCAGTTGCGGCATGAGTTGCACCAGCCGAACAAACGCCGCGCCACGATCCTGCGCCAGCGCCAGAAACATCGTCAGACCCGCCGTCGAGGTCGCGGCGCCGATGATCAGCGCCGGCACGGACGAGCTGCCGCCGTACGGGTATGGCAAGCTGCCCACCCAATACGCCGGCGCCGCCAGCAATCCCGCCGCGGTCAATCGCGCGGCCGCCACAAGGCGATGAATTCTCATCTCGCGTGGCGATACGGCGGGCGACGCCCGCGCGACCCTCGGCGCCAGCAAGCGCGCCAAGTCGGTCGTCACCCCACACTCCGGGCAACGCGCAATCGGGAACGGCAGCCCGCGCAGGTTGTAGCCGCAATGGGGGCACGTCAGATCCTGCCGCACGTATGGCGCGGGCCGATTACGGAGGTCAGACGTGTATGGTGACGCGGCCACGGCGATTTTATGACCGCTCGCCGGGCAAAGTCCTTCGCATCGAATCGTGAAAAGTGCGACCCGGCGGCGGCACGCTGTGATGCCTTCCCCGGCGCCGCTCGTCGTCGCCGCCTGCCCGCGCGGGCGTTGCCGTACACCCGCCGGGAGGAAGAGATCGCGCTCGGCGCTTGTGGCCGACTGAGCGCCGCGGGTAAACTGGTCGATAACCAGTCACAGGGGCCCATGCGCGGCCTCGGGAGCAGGAGCGACATGCCGCTACAACGTTTGGATGCGGACGCGAAGGCCATTGTGGATCTGGCCAACCAGATTGCCCACGAGTACGAACTCGAATACGTGGGCACCGAGCACGTCCTGCTCGCGCTGCTGCGGCATGGCGAGAATCTGGGGGCGGCCGTCCTTCAGAAGTTCGGCGTGACCGAGGCCAAGGTGCGGGCCAAGCTGGACGAGCTTTTTCAGCGCGCGAAGGAAGACACGTGGGTCTTCGGCCGGCTGCCCGGCTCGCCGCATTACCGCAACGTGATCGAGCTGGCGATCAACGAGGCGAAGCAGCTCGAGTCCGGCAACATCGGGGCCGAGCATCTGCTTCTCGGTCTGCTTCGCGAAAAGGAGAGCGCCGCGCAGCAGGCGCTCGCGTCGCTCGGCGTATCGCTTAAGGCCTGCCGCGACGAAGTCCTCAAAGCGCTCTCCGCCAACTGAGCCGCGCCGACGGCTGCGGAACCATTTCGACACCGCGCTCCGTTCGGAGAGCGATCCTGGAATTCCGGTCTCCGGCTGGGAGACAAAGATCCTGGGGGGTCGGCCTCCGGCCGGTCTCCTTCCACGCTCAATGCTCGCGCACCCGCCGGCTATTGCCGCTCATTTCCATCATTGCAGCGCGGCCCCGAATGCCGCGTAATGCGAGCATGATCGTCGCCGCAGCACAAGTCGCCGGCGCCGGCCTTCACGATGCGGCCGCCTCCTGGCCGCGCGTCGAAGGCGCGATTCGCCGCGCGGCGGCGGCCGGCGCTGCGCTGGTCGTGCTGCCCGAATGCGCGTGGCCGGCGTACGTGCTCTGCTCGCGCGCCGCGTACGACGAGGCCCGCCGCGCCGGCCTGCCGGCGCCGAGCGCGTTTCTCGATCACATCGCGCAGCTCGCCCGCGCGCTCGCGATCTCGGTCTGCGTCGGGTTCGTCGAGGAGTCGGGCACGCGGCTCTTCAACGCGGCCGCGGTCTTCGCGCCCGACGGCCGGCTGTGCGGCATCTCGCGCAAGCGCTTTCTCTGGGACTTCGACCGCGAATGGTTCAGCCCCGGCGACTCGATCCGTCCGATCGACACGCCGCTGGGGCGCATCGGCGTCATGATCTGCGCCGACGCCCGCCTGCCCGAAATCGCCGCGACGCTGGCGGCCCGCGGCGCAGAGCTGATCATCCAGCCGACCGCGTGGGTGAACGCCGGCACGCCCGAGCGGCCGTGGAACCCGCAGCCAGAATTTCTCATTCCCTCGCGCGCGAGCGAGTTCGGCGTGCCGATCGTCTCCGCCAGCAAGTGGGGCCGCGAGTCGCAAACGGATTTCGTCGGATCGAGCCTGATCTGCGACGCCGATGGCCGGCCCGTCGCGCGCTGCGGCGGCCGCGGCGACGACCTGGCGCTGGCCGACGTTCAGCCGCGCCGCGCACGGCGCACGGCCGTGACGGCCGACGAGGCGGCCGAGCTGCTCTTGCGCGAGCCGCCGCTCGGCCCGGCCGCCGACGTGGGCGATCTCATCATGGAGATTCGAAACCAGCGAATCGCAGACGCGACGCGCGCCGCGGCGCGATCCGCCGGCGCGGCGCGCGTCGTTCTAAAAATCGGCGCTCCCGCCGAATCGGCTGTCGAGCTGTCCGGCCCCGGCGCGGGCACGATCGAACTCGCCGGCGCGCGCGTCGCGGTGTTCGACGGCCGCGCGGCGGAGCGGTTCGCGCCCGCGCGCGTGGCGGCGCGGCGGGGCGCGCACCTGGCGATCTTTTTCGGCGACGTTGGGCACGAGCACGTGCGGACCCGCGCAGCGGAGAATCGGATCTTCGCGGCCCGTGTCGCGCCGGACGGCGTGACTGTTTACGATCCGCGCGGACAACCGGTCGGAGCGGTCGGCGCGGACGACTCGACCCCCCACATCATGCGTCTGGCACTGGGCGCAGCGGTAACGAAACGGATCGCGGCACAAACCGACGCCCTAGCCGGCACGGCGGAACTCGTGGACGTCGAGTTTTCCTAAAGCCATGCGAAATAAGCAGTTACCAGTACGACGGCCGCCCGCCCGGACGCTACGCATCGGCGCGCCGCGCGTCTCCGGGAGCGCTACGCACAATATGCTTGATTGCCGCGAGCAAATGCCTTACCATTCCGTTCACGGGACGGTGGAACGAAGCACCATTCTGCGGCTGTTTTCTATGTCCAGCGCGCTGTCTGGTTGCTGGTTCCGTTTCGGCGATGCGCGCCCATAGCGGCGCGGCCTATCTGTGCGCCGAAGCCGGCGACCCGAAGTAACCCTTGACCTCGGACCCAAAAAACCGATTGGGTTAGTCTCTCACTATTTCTCTGTTACGGTCTTACCAGAACGAAGGAGAGGAGAACACATGCGGCGTATCTTGTTTGGGACGCTCGCGCTGCTCGGAATGGTCGCCAGCACACATGCTGATGTGCTGTCGATCGTCACCGATCGGCCGGGCACTTTCACGGACATCTCCGGCTCGGGGACGTTCATCGACTCGACGGACGATAGCGAACACAATATCGTCACGACGGTCGGTAACACGGCCTTCCCTGCCGGAAACGTCCGGATCGGCAACAATGGCGTGGCGCTCGCGGGCGTCACGACCGGCGAAATCGGATTCACGAACGCGGACATCCTCGCGGTCGGCAATCCGTCCGGCATCCCGACCAACGGCGGCGGGCTTCTGCCGCTGTGGGATGACCACATTCCGACGGCGGAAGCGGACTCCGGCATCTACTGGCAGGAGATCGGCAACACGCTGATCATCCAGTGGAACAAGGAAGATCACTTCTCGGCGCCTGGCACCGGAACGATCACGTTCCAGCTCCAGGTGTTCGGCGGCGCCACGGGAACCGCGACGCGCGCGCAGTACATCTACAGCGACCTGTTCTACTCGGACGGCGCTTCGGTGAACAACGCGGGCAGCGCGACGATCGGTTACGTAACGGGCACGCTGCCGCACAACAATGTGCGGGCGAGCTTCAACACAGCCATCGATCCGTCGACCGTGTACAGCCTCATTCCGGAGCCGGCTTCGCTGCTGCTCCTGAGTGTCGGCGCGCTCGGTCTGCTGCGTCGTCGGTAAATCCGCGATAATTTCCGACCAGATCCCTTCGACTCG
>CAZHIE010000062.1:0-1489 GCA_964532435.1 uncultured Planctomycetales bacterium | reverse complement strand
TGTCCTCACGCGGGTCCGGCGGCCGGTTGCTCGAAGCGCCGCCACTCCGAACCCCAACCGCCAGCGCGTAGGGATTGAACCAGCGACGCTCCGGTGTGGTGGGAATTGAACCAGGGGCGCTCGTCGCGCGGAATGCCCGCGCGCTGGCGCTTGGGGTTCGGAAAACATGTAGGACAGCCGCCCCCGGCTGTCCCCACCAAAGCTGGTCCGCAGCCGCCCTCGGCTGCATTCTGCGCGAGACCAATCCCGCCCCGAAGCACCCCACGCGCCCTGCATCGCGTCCACCCCCCCCGGCCCTCGCTCCCCTTTCGGTATACTCCACTCCCCGGACGCGCCGCGCGAGTCCGGACATGACCACAAGCAAGCGAGGCAAGCATGACAGACCCGCGGATGACCCGTCTGGCCGACGTACTCGTCAACTTCTCCTGCGCTCTCAAGAGCGGCGAGCGCATCCTGATCGAGGCGATCGACATCCCGCACGAATTCACCGAAGAGTGCGTGCGGCTGGCCCGCGCCGCCGGCGGCCACCCGCTCGTCGCGCTCAAGAGCAACCGCGTCAACCGCGCCCTGATGCTGTCCGGCACCAACGAGAGCTGGGCGCTGGAGGCCGACGCCGAAGAGCTGCGCATGAAAGGCGTGCAGGCCTACATCGGCATCCGCGGCAACCCGAATGTCAGCGAGCTTTCCGACGTCTCGTCCGACATGCAGAAACTCTATGAAAACCACGTCTGGAAGCGCGTCCATCAGGAAGTGCGCGTCAAGCACACCCGCTGGGTCGTGCTGCGCTGGCCGACCGCGAGCATGGCCCAACTGGCCGGCATGTCCACGGCCGCTTTCGAGGATTTCTATTTCCAGGTCTGCACGATGGACTATCGCAAGATGGGGAAGGCCATGCAGCCGCTCAAGGCGCTGATGGAGAAGACCGACCAGGTGCGGATCAAGGGCCCGCGCGACACCGACCTGACGTTCTCGATCAAGGGCATCCAGGCGATCCCGTGCGACGGCGCGCGGAACATTCCCGACGGCGAGGTCTTCACCGCCCCGGTCCGCAACAGCGTAAACGGCGTGATCCACTACAACGCGACCACGCTCTACCGCGGCACGACGCATGACGACATCCGGCTGGTCTTCCGCGAAGGAAAGATCGTCGAGGCCACCAGCTCCGCGACCGACAAGCTCAACGAAGTGCTCAACGCCGACGAGGGCGCCCGCTACGTCGGCGAGTTCGCGATCGGCTTCCACCCGTACATCACGCGGCCGATGAAGGACATCCTCTTCGACGAGAAAATCTGCGGCAGCATCCACTTCACGCCCGGCCAGTGCTACGAGGAGACGGAAAACGGCAACCGCAGCCAGATTCACTGGGACATGGTGCTGATCCAGACGCCGGAATACGGCGGGGGCGAGCTGTGGTTCGACGGCAAGCTGATCCGCAAGGACGGGCGCTTCGTCGTGCCGGAGCTGGAGGCGCTGAATCCGGAGAAGCTGA
>CAZHIE010000061.1:17935-22213 GCA_964532435.1 uncultured Planctomycetales bacterium | reverse complement strand
GCTCGCTGCGCCGGCGCCGGCCCAAGCGATATGGCGGCCGACGAAGTGTCGGCGACGCCTGCTGTTGTTTGCAACCGTCTGCACGCGCAAGCTGCGCCGCCGTTTCGACGTCGCCGACGCCCGCTCCGACCGCTTGTGCGGAGATCGCCCCTGTCAGCGCCTGTGGGAAGCCGAAGCGCTGGCGGAGCTTCACACCGAGCCCGGTTGCGGCGTCGACGTTGGCGGCCGTCGCCGCGCCGCTCTTCGCCAGCACTGCCGCGATGCCCTGCGCTTGAGGCAGGCGCGCCTTCGCTGCATCCTCCAGCGCCGCGTTCACTTTCTGCTGCTCTTCCACCGCCTCGCGAATGGATGCGGAGAACCGCCGATTGGCCGGCGCCATCATTGAGCGACAAGGCGATATCCCACCCCAACCTCAGTGAGCAGATACTTCGGTTGGGCCGGTTCGACTTCCAGCTTCTGTCTGAGCTGCCGTACGAACATGCGGAGATAGGTTGAATCTTCGGCGTGGCCAGGTCCCCAGACTTCGCGAAGCAGCTGCCGATGCGTCATCACGAGCCCCGCGTGCCGCGCGAGCGTCGTTAGAAGCTTGTATTCGAGCGGGGTGAGATGGACGGTCCCTCCATTTCGCGTGACCGTCCGCCGAGCGAGGTCGATGACGATGTCGCCAGCGGCAATCACCAAGTTGGATGGCTGAGCCTGAGTCGCCGCATGGCGCAGCGCGACGCGAATGCGCGCGATGAGTTCGCCGACGCTGAACGGTTTCTGGACGTAGTCGTCCGCGCCCGCGTCGAGGGCCCCGATTTTGTCCTTCTCCTGGCCGCGAGCGGAGAGGATGATGATCGGCACTGGCGACCACTCGCGGACGCGCTGCACGACCTGGATTCCATCCATGTCCGGCAGGCCCAGGTCGAGGATGATCACGTCCGGTCGGCATTGCGACGCTTCAAGAATGCCGGCACGCCCTGTTTCCGCTTCGATGAGGCGCCATCCCGCCGCTTCAACCGCAGGGCGGAGGAAGCGCCGGATTGGCAGCTCGTCCTCCACCAGCAGCACGCTCAGCGGCGTTGAAGTCACGTAACAGCCTCCGTCGCAGCCGGCGATACCGCCGGAACAGGGGCGGTGGCTGCCTTCAAGGCGAACTCGGTCGGCGCGCCGGAAACAAGCGGAAGCGTGAACCAGAATCGAGCGCCGCCCTCCGGTCTGTTCTGAGCGCCGATTTCGCCGCCATGCAGCCGAGCCACTGCTTCGCAGATCGCCAATCCGAGCCCCGTGCCCTGCCGATCGCCGGGCGGACGATGCCGCACAAAGCGGCGGAAGATCTCCTTTTCTGTGCCGGTCTGCAAACCCGGGCCCTCGTCGAGCAGCTCGACCAGCACCTGGTTGGGGGGCGAGCTGGCGCGGATGGTCACCTTCGAGCCAGGCGGCGTGTACCGGGCCGCATTCTCGAGTAGATTGGTCAGCAGCTCTTCCATCAGCGCGCCATCCACGTGGAGCAGCGGAAGTGTTTCGGGAATCTCGGTGACAATCTGATGCCGCTCCAAGGCGTGACTCGTGCGTGTCAGCGCCGCTCCGACCAGCTCGTCCAACGGATACCAGTCCCTCTCCAATCGGAATCCGGCCGACTCCAGCCGCGTCATGTCGAGCAGTTTGCCCACGAGCTGGTTCAAGCGAGCGGCTTCGTCGGCGATCGACTGTGCCAGTTCACGTCGCGTGCCCTCCGTTAGCGAGCCAAAATTGTCGACCAGCGTGCTGGCAGCACCGGCAATGGCGGCCAGAGGGGTGCGCAAGTCGTGCGACACACAACTCAACAGCGAACTGCGGACCTGTTCGGTTTCCGCTTCACGGCGGGCGGTCTCAGCCTGGTAAGCAAACTGTGCGCGCTCCAGTGCGATCGCCAGTTGTGTGGCAAACGTCTCCAGCATGTGGCGCTGATCCGGCTCCAACTGAGCATCGGGTTGTCGCGGGCAGAGGCCCAGGACGCCCTGCGATTTGTCGGACGCGACGAGCGGCAGGTAGATTGCCTGCGAAGCCGGCAACGTGTCGGTGCTCCAGCCCGCCCACTTCTTCTGCACAAATACCCACTGAGCCGCGGCGCGCTCGTTGGTCGAGTCCGCAGCGAAGCTGCCAGATTGCGCGACAATCCGGAGTCCGCCCTCTTCGTCAGGGATGAGGACGACTGAATCACCCTGAAATACATCGGCAACATGCTTGGCCGCGACGCGCGCGAGGGACTCGGCCCCGGTAGTAGCGGCAAGCTGGCGGCTCATGAAATACAGCGCGGCGGTGCGCACATAGCGCGTGCGCGCCGCGTCGTTCTGCCGGCGGACACGTTGCGCCAGGCCGCTCACGACAAGAGCGGTTGCCAGCAGGGCCATGAACGCGACGAAGAGCTGGCCGTCGTTGACCGTAAGCGTGAAATACGGCTCGGTGAAGCAAAGGTTGAACAGCACCGCGGCCAGCACCGACGCCAGCGCCGACGGCCCGGCCGAATAGCGCGTCGCGACGAACACGACGCCGGCCAGGTAGATCATGGTCAGATTCACGGCCGAAAGGTAGGGAAACGCGATCCACGCGAGGCCCGTGCAGAGCGCCATGACCGCGGCCGAGACGGCGTATTCCCTCAACGCGGTGCGCGGCCGGGGGCGCGTCCGCGCGCGATCGGCGCCCTCGGGCTCGCCCTTGACGACGTGGACGTCGATCTCGCCGCTCCGGCGAATCAGCTCATCGACGATCGATCCGCGCAGCCACTCGCGCCAGCGCGGCAACGATGGCTTGCCAACCACGATCTTGGTGATGTTGTAGCGCACCGCGTAGGCGAGAATCTCGTCGACGACGTGCTCGCCGGAAAGCACGATCGGCTCGGCGCCGAGCCGCTCGGCCAGCTTGAGGTTGCGGCGCACCTGCGCGGCGGAAAGCCCCGATTGACGCGGCGTTTCGACGCTGACCGCGAGCCACTCCGCCTGGGCCGCCGCGGCCATGCGCCGCGCGATGCGGATGACGCGGGCCGACAGCGGGCTGGGCCCGACGCAGACGAGAATTCGGTCGGCCGTGGCCCAGGGGCGCGTTTCGCCGCGCACGGCCCGCTCGACGCGCACCTGCTGGGCCACGCGCGCGGCGGTCTCGCGCAGGGCCAGCTCGCGCAGGGCGACCAGGTTCTCGCGGCGGAAGAACTGCGCGACGGCCCGCTGCACCTGATTGGCGACGTAGATTTTTCCCTCGCGCAGGCGCTGCAGCAGGTCGTCGGGCGGGATGTCGACGAGCTCGATCTCATCGGCCCGTTCGATGATCGAGTCGGGCACGGTCTCCTTGACCGGCGCGCCTGTGATCTGCGCGACGACGTCGTTGAGCGACTCGATGTGCTGGACGTTGATCGTCGTGTAGACGTCGATGCCGGCGTCGAGCAGTTCGAGCACGTCCTGATAGCGCTTGGCGTGCCGCAGCCCGTCGGCATTCGTGTGCGCCAGTTCGTCCACGAGCAGCAGCGCGGGCTTTCGGGCGATGGCCGCGTCGAGGTCGAACTCGCGCAGCCGCACGCCGCGGTATTCGACCCAGCGCGGCGGCAGCTCTTCGAGGTCTTTCTTGAGCGCGTCGGTCTCGGCGCGGTTGTGCGTTTCGATGTATCCGGCGACCACGTCCGTGCCGGAGCGGCGCCGCTCCTGCGCCTCCTGGAGCATCGCGAACGTCTTGCCGACGCCCGCGCTCATGCCGAAGAAGATCTTCAGCCGGCCGCGGCGCGGCTGAGGCTCTTCGGCCTGCGCGCGGGCGAGCAGGGCGTCGGGATCGAGGCGTTGATCGGGCATTCCGAGAAACTATACCACCGCCGGCGCGCGAACCCAGCCGCGCGGCCGGCGAGTGCTTCGGCGGGCAGCCGTACGCCCGCGCGTCTCCTCTGCCCCTCCGGGGCAGCAGCGGGAAATCATCCCGGATTCCACGGGTTCCGCTCCGCCCGGCTGCCGCCGGGCTGCGCTCCACCCGTGGCTACATTCCGCGGCCCCGTTGGGGCCGAATGCGGCAGTGCCCAACTCTCGGCCAGCGGTTCTGCAATGCTCGGCCAGCGGTCTGCAACGCTCGGCCAGCAGTCTGCAATGCTCTGCCAGCGGTTCTGTAATGCTCGGCCAGCGGTTCTGTAATGCTCGGCCAGCGGTTCTGCAATGCTCGGCCCGCGGCCGGCGCGCCTGGCGCCTCGGCCGGCTCTTTCTCAGAATCCCACCTGCAACTGCACCCGAAACACCAGCGCGTCGTCGTTCACGTTCGCCAAACTGCTGTACGATGAGCTGA
>CAZHIE010000061.1:10501-17835 GCA_964532435.1 uncultured Planctomycetales bacterium | reverse complement strand
CGAAACACCAGCGCGTCGTCGTTCACGTTCGCCAAACTGCTGTACGATGAGCTGATCGGCGCTTCGGAGACGCGCGTCACGTCCGATTGCAGCTTCACGTTGTTCCCCTGAATGTAGTAATTCACGCCGCCGCCGTATTCCCAGACGCCTTCCTGGTCCTCGGCCAGCGTCGAGATGCCGCCGATGCGGGCCACAAGTTCCAGCTTGCGGTCCCAGCCCGGGATCGGAAGAAAATACCCGGCGCTGAGCAAGCCGCCGTGCTGCGCGACGGTCGCGTCTTCGCCGGTCAGCGCCGTGAAGGGCGTGAACGGCGGCCGCAGCGCCTGGCGCGGATCGACTGTGCGCAGCGCGTATTCACCGATGAGGGAAAACCCGCGCCACTTGAACGCGGTATCCACGCCCACCTGATGGAACTGCGTTCGGTTGGTCGTGGTCAGGCCGAACCCGCCCAGCCCGCCGGCGCCGCCGCTCGGCAGCGGGAACGGCAGCCGCGTCGTCGCGCGATCCCCCTGATCGTCATTGAACGCGTAGTAGAAGCCGAAATCCAGCGCCGGGTTTGCACAGCAATCGATGTCGCTTTCGCAGGCCCAGTCGGCGCTCGGCGAGCTGTTCACCAGCGCATGCCAGACGGCCCGCGCGACAAGCGCCGGGTTGCCGTCGAGCTCGGCCGGATCGTTCGTGATCGTGCGTCCGAGCGCGACGTTTTCGCCGTCGGACGTGGAGTTCACGACGTCGACGAAATACTCGAAGCGCTTGTCGAACGTCTGGCCCCAGATGCGCACGCCCAGCCCCGTCCCCAGGCCGTAGACCGCGTCGAACAGCGGCCGATCCACGAAATGCTGGGCGAAGTCGTCGTTGAACGTGTTGCGCGTGGTCGCGAGGTCGAAGATGCCGAACTTCATCTGGAATGCGTCGGCGAAGCGGTAATTCAGCCAGGCGTAGTAGAGCCCCGCGTCATACGCGCCGCTCGCGTCGGCCCCGATCTGCAGGTAATACGTAAGATCTGGCGAGTAGGCGTTGCCGCTCATCCAGAAACGGATGCGGTTGAAATCGAAGCCCGTGCGATCGTCGCGCGCGGCGCCCGGCATGAGGTAGCGGTTGCGGCTCTGCGTTCCGTAGTGCGTGAAGCGGAACTGCATCGCCCCGTTGAATTTCATCGAGAACTTGTCATCCGTGCTCTTGATGTAGAAGCCGCCGTCGTAGCCGGCCGTCGCGGCGGACGGCATCAGGCTGTCGCGGAATTCCTGCTCCTTGAGCACTTCGCGGATCTGATCGCGGAGCGCCTGCGTGCGCGCCGCGTCGACGTCCTGTGCCTGCGATTCGGCGAGGCGAACCCCCATCCGCGCCAATTCGCGCTGCTGTGCGTCGAGCAGCGCCTCCAGGCGCTGGATGCGCTCCGCGTCGCCGGCGGTCGGCTGCGCGGCGGCAATGGACGAGATCGCCAACGCGGGGACAAGCCCGAGCAGGAAGGTCGGACGACGATTCATCGACATGGATTGACTCCTCGCGCAGGTTGCGCGAAAAAAAAAGCGTAGCGATGTGGCGGATCGACGGAATTGCTAACGCGGCTTCGGCCCCAGCCCATTGTTCAGCCGGGCGTCCAGCGCCAAATTGAGTTCCAGCACACTCACGCGCGGCTCGCCGAAGATCCCCAATTGCCGGCCCTGCGTATGGCGCTCGACGAGTTCTCGCACGGCGTCCTCGCTTAGCCCGCGGGCGCGCGCCACGCGCGAGATTTGGACCTTCGCCGCCGCGATGCTGATGTGCGGATCCAGTCCGCTGCCCGAAGCGGTCACCAGGTCCACCGGAATCGGCTGTTCGGCCGGAATCCCTGACTCCCGCAGCTTGGCCACGCGCGCCCGGATGGCATCCAATTGCGCGGGATTCGTAACAGCCAGGTTGCTGCCCGATGACGACGCCGCGTTGTACGGGTATGGCCCCGTCGCCGATGGCCGGCCCCAGAAGTACTTCGCCTCCTCGAACGGCTGGCCGATCAGCTCCGAGCCGACGACTTTGCCATCGCGCACGATCAGGCTGCCATTGGCCTGTCGCGGAAACACGGCCTGGGCGATCGCGGTGATCGCCAGCGGATAGGCGATGCCGGTCAGCGCGGTGAACGTCAGCAGCATCAACAGCGAAGTTCGTACTTGCGCGATCATGAGTCGTCCCTTTACGCCAGTCGCAGCGCGACGAGCAGCAGATCGATCAGCTTGATCCCCACAAACGGCACAAGCAGCCCGCCCAGGCCGTAGATCAGCATGTTGCGGCCCAGCAGCGACTGCGCCCGGGCCGGCTTGTATCGCACGCCGCGCAGCGCCAGCGGTATGAGGAAAATGATGACCAGTGCGTTAAATATGACGGCCGAAAGAATCGCGCTCTGCGGCGTCGCCAGGCCCATGATGTTCAGCGCGCCCAGCGCCGGATACGTCGTGACGAACGTGGCCGGAATGATGGCGAAGTACTTCGACACGTCGTTGGCGATGCTGAACGTCGTCAGCGCGCCGCGCGTCATCAGCAATTGCTTGCCGATCTCCACGACCTCGATCAGCTTCGTCGGATTGCTGTCGAGATCGACCATGTTGCCGGCTTCTTTCGCGGCCTGCGTGCCGGTGTTCATCGCGACCGCCACGTCGGCCTGCGCCAGGGCCGGCGCGTCGTTCGTCCCGTCGCCGCACATCGCGACGAGCCGCCCGCCCGCCTGGTTCTCGCGGATCAGCTTGAGCTTGGCCTCCGGCGTCGCTTCGGCCAGGAAGTCGTCCACGCCCGCCTCGGCCGCGATGGATGCCGCGGTCAGCGGATTGTCGCCCGTGATCATGATGGTCTTGATGCCCATCTGGCGCAGCCGGGCGAAGCGCTCGCGAATGCCGCCCTTGACGATGTCCTTCAGGTGAATGACGCCCAGCACGCGCGGCACGGGGCCTGCGCCGGGCTTCGACGCCGCCGCGCCGGGCGCAAGTCGCGCCACGACGAGCGGCGTGCCGCCCCGGTTTGCGATCGACTCGACCGTCGCCCGCACGCCGGAAGGAAATACGCCCTGTCGCTCTTCGACGAAGCGCTGCACCGCGTCGGACGCGCCCTTGCGTATCTCGACGCCGTCCAGGTTCACGCCGCTCATTCGCGTCTGCGCCGTGAACGCCACGAAGTGCGCGTGCAGCTTCTCCACTTCCCGCCCGCGCAGGCCGTACTTCTGCTTGGCCAGCACGACGATGCTGCGCCCCTCCGGCGTTTCGTCCGCCAATGAGGCGAGCTGCGCCGCGTCGGCGAGTTCCTCGACGCGCACGCCCTCGGCCGGGATGAACTCCGTCGCCTGCCGGTTTCCGAGCGTGATCGTGCCCGTCTTGTCGAGCAGCAGCGTGTCCACGTCGCCGGCCGCCTCGACGGCGCGGCCGGACATCGCGATGACGTTTGCCTGGATCATGCGATCCATGCCGGCGATGCCGATGGCCGAAAGGAGTCCGCCGATCGTGGTCGGTATCAGGCACACCAGCAGGGCCACCAGGACGGTGATGGTCACGACGGCGCCGTGGCCGAGCGTGTTCACCGTGTACAGCGAGAAGGGCAGCAGCGTCGCGACGGCCGCGAGGAAAATGATCGTCATGGCGGCGAGCAGGATGTTGAGCGCGATTTCGTTCGGTGTTTTCTGGCGTTTTGCGCCTTCCACCAGCGAGATCATGCGGTCGATGAAGCTCTCGCCGGGGTTGGCGGTGATGCGGATGATCAGCCAGTCGGAGAGCACGCGCGTGCCGCCGGTCACGGCACTGCGATCGCCGCCGCTCTCGCGAATGACCGGCGCGCTCTCGCCGGTGACGGCGGACTCATCCACCGACGCCACGCCTTCGATGACCTCGGCGTCGAGCGGGATGAAATCGCCCGCCTCGACCAGCACCAGCATCCCGGCCCGCAGATCGTCGCTGTTGTAGGGCAGAATCTGGCCGCGCGTGAGCGCCCCGCTCGGCCGCTCTCCGCCCGGCTGATAGCTCTGGTCGGCCAGAACCTTCGCCATCACCGTGCGCCGGCTCTGCTTGAGCGCGGCCGCCTGGGCCTTGCCGCGCCCCTCGGCCATCGCCTCGGCGAAGTTGGCGAACAGCAGCGTGAACCAGAGCCACAGCGAGATGCCGAGAATGAACGCGGGCGACGCCTCCCCGCCGCCGCCCAGCGCGTGGACGAAGAGCGCCAGCGTCAGCACGGCCCCGACGAACACGACGAACATCACGGGATTGCGAAGCTGGCGCCGCGGATTGAGCTTGCGCAGCGCATCGAGCAGCGCCCGCCGGACGATCGGCGGGTCGAAGAGCGGACGGGATTTTGCGGTCGTTGTCGTCATGGTATTACTTCGTCGCAAACAGTTCCACGTGCTCGGCGATCGGGCCCAGCGCCAGTGCCGGTATGAACGTCAGCGCCCCGACCACCAGCACGACGCCGATCAGCAACACCGCGAACAGCGGCGTGTGCGTCGGCAGCGTCCCATCGGAGACGGGCACGTGCTTCTTGGCGGCCAGCGCGCCGGCCAGCGCGACCACTGGAACCATCACCCAGAACCGCCCGATCAGCATGGCGAGCCCGATCAGCAGGTTCATCGTGGGGTTGTTGGCGCCGAAGCCGGCGAATGCGCTGCCGTTGTTGTTCGCGCCGGACGAGAAGGCGTAGAGCACCTGCGAGAATCCGTGCGGCAGGGGGTTCGTGACCGACGCCGAGATCTGCGGCGTCAGGACCGCGATCGCCGTTCCGGCGAGCACGGCCAGGCACGGCGCCAGCACGGCGATCGACGCCATTTTCATCTCGAAGGACTCGATCTTCTTGCCCAGATACTCGGGCGTCCGGCCGACCATCAGTCCGGCGATGAACACCGTGATGACGGCGAATACCAGCATTCCGTAGAGACCCGAGCCGACTCCGCCGAAGATGACTTCGCCGAGCTGCATCAGAACGATCGGCGCCAGGCCGCCGAGCGGCGTGTACGAGTCGTGCATCGAGTTGACCGAGCCGTTTGACGCGCAGGTCGTCGCCACTGCCCAGAGCGCGGAATTGGCCGCCCCGAAGCGCAGCTCCTTGCCTTCGAGGTTGCCGCCGGGCTGGTCGGCGCTGTCCGCGCTGCTGACTTCGTGCGCTGACACGAGCGGATTGCCGCCGTACTCCTGCCAGACGCACAACGCCAGAAATCCCGAGAAGACGAATGTCATCGCCAGCAGCAGCGCCCAGCCTTGCCGCCGGTCCTTGACCATGCGGCCGAATGTGCAGCATAGCGCCGCCGGAATCAGCAGAATCGCCAGGCATTGCAGGAAATTGGAAAGCGGAGTCGGGTTCTCCAGCGGATGCGCCGAGTTGACGTTGAAAAAGCCGCCGCCATTCGTGCCAAGCTGCTTGATCGCGACCTGCGACGCCGCCGGCCCGACGGCGATGGTCTGCTCCGCGACGGCCACGCGATCGACCACCGGCTGGCCGGCGGCGTCCATTACGGCATTCCCGTCGGCGTCGAGCCGCGGCTGCTCGTAGCCGGCGGGCTGCACGAGCGCGGCGGTCTGGTACGGCTTCAGCGTCTGCACCACGCCTTGCGAAACGAGCACCAGCGCGAGAACGATCGACAGCGGGAGCAGCACGTACACCGTCGAACGGGTCAGATCGACCCAGAAATTGCCAATGGTCGACGACTGCCGGCGAACGAACCCGCGGATCAGCGCGACCAGCACCGCCATGCCCGCCGCGGCCGACAGGAAGTTCTGCGTCGCCAGCCCGGCCATCTGCGTGAGATAGCTCATGGTCGTCTCGCCGCCGTAGCCCTGCCAATTCGTGTTGGTCACGAAACTGGCCGCCGTGTTGAACGACGAGTCCGGCGACACCGCGCCCATTCCGGCGGGGTTGAACGGCAGCATGTGCTGAACGCGCTGCAATGTGTACAGCGCGACGAAGCCGACGGCGTGGAACACCAGAATTGCGACCGCGTACTGCTTCCAGCTCATCTCGGCTTCCGGTCGCACGCCGCAAATACGGTAGATGAGCCGTTCGAGCGGGCTGAGAAAGCGCAGAAACCGCGGCGTCGCGCCTTCGTACACGGCCGCCATGAAGCGGCCCAGCGGCGCGGCCAGCAGCAGCAGCACCGAGACGTACAGCGCGAGCTGCAGCCATTCCCAGGCGGACATCAGAACCACTCCGGCTTCAACATCGCGACGAACAGGTACGCAAGGAGAAGGAGCGCGATGATCGCGCAGGCGAGATACCAGGCCGTCATAGCTTCACCCTCGCAAAGGCCCTTTCGACGACGAGGATGGCAATGACGAAGAACAGCGCGCCGACGCCAAGAAAGAAAGCATCCATCGATCGCTCCGAAAGCGTTCGCTCCCCCCATCCCGAAGTGTAACGCTCAGCGCATCAGGGTTCTGTCAGAAACGCGAGCGCCCGCGTAAGGAATGCGTAAGGAACGGAATCTGCCGAGCGATCGAGGTTTCAACGCGGCGACGAGCAAGAATCGTCGCGCATGCGCAGTCGAATTTCCTGGAAAGTAGGCTTTCATCCGCCGGCGCTGATCCGGGGCGATCCCCAAAGACACGCGACCGTTTCGGAACGAAATCGCATAGCCTGCGTGGCGGATGGCGACGCGACGAGCATTCCGAATCTGTCCGGCTTCCTCCCCGAAGATGGCGCGCTCTCGGGCGTGCCGTGCTGGCCGAGCCAGTAATCGCGGCGTTTCTTGGTGACTGAATCGGTGAGGGTGACGATTGCCTGGGTACGACCTTTGCGTTGTCGATACGACGGCGTCTTCGGCACTGTGCGACCTCCGCGTTGCGGAGCGCGGTCACTGACCGCGCTCTTTTTCGCCTCGAACCGCACGGCCGTCCATCGGCCGGTCCCCGTAAACCGCGGGGTCGTCTAGGTTTATTGTAACAGCCACCGGCGGGACTCGAACCCGCAACCTGCGGTTTACAAAACCGCTGCTCTGCCAATTGAGCTACGGTGGCACGTGCCTCCATGAAGTTGCCGCGCGCTCGGCAGCGATCGATCCGCCGGCCGGCCGCGCGTCGAAGCGCCGCGGCGCTTCGGCCAAACGAAATATACACGAAACGCCGCGGCGCGGGCGCCGCGCGTCCAACGCGCGATTTGCCGGCGCGCCCGACTCGCGGGCCGGCGTGCGCGCGGGGCAGGTCATCGTGCGGGTGGGGTTCGTCATCGTGCGGGTGGGGTTCGTCATCGTGCCGGTGGAGTTCGTCATCGTGCGGATGGGGTTCGTCATCGTGCGCGTCGGGTTCGGTGTCGAGCCAGTTCGCGCTCGGCGCGCCATGCCAACGACACGCCAGGGCAACGGCGCGTACGCCAATGGCGCGCCACGCCAATGGCGCGCC
>CAZHIE010000061.1:0-10401 GCA_964532435.1 uncultured Planctomycetales bacterium | reverse complement strand
CGCTCTCATCGCAGCCCGGCAGTGTCCAGCCGGCGGATCAGGGTCGGCTTGGATGCGTGGGCGGCGCGCACCTCCGCCAGGTTCTTGACGAAATCGCCGCCGAGCAGGCCGGCCGACGCGGCGTCGCGCAGGTCGGTGAGCAACTGCGCCGCGCGGTCATAGTCTCGCGGCGTGCGGCGCTCGATGAGCGCGCGAACGTCGCGCCAGGCCGCCGCTTCGGCCGACGCGACCTTGGCGAGATACTCGCGCCGCAGGCGCGCCTCCTCCTGCGCCTCGATCTGGCGCGCATGCGCGGCGCGCTCCGCAGCGTGCTGCCCGGCCAGCGCTTTGCGGCGATTCCATTCAGACGTCAGCTCGCCCACCGTTCGCGCGGATGCGGCGGATTGCTGTCGCACGCCGGGGCGACTCAATTGGAGTTCGCGGCGGATTTTTCGCCGCAGCCCGGCGTCGTCGCGCATCAGCAAGTGCGTCAGGAGTTCGTCGCGAGCCGACGCCGACAGTCCCGCGACGTGATTGCGCCAGTCGCTCTCCGACAGTTCGACTTCGGAAAGCGGGGCGGACCGTTCGGCCGCCACCTCCAGCAGCGTCCGGTCGAGCATGAGAAAATCGCCGAGCGCTTCACACGCCGCGGAGAGTTGCGCGAGGCCCGGCGGCACGGGCGGCTCGCGCTCGTTCGGTTCGAGCGCGTCGAGCTCGACGTTGAGAAGCCACGCGAGATAAAGGCTGCGCAAGTCGCCGTTCAGCAGTTCGGAGCGAAGCGGGGCCAGCGACGCCATCCAATTCGTGCCGGACTCGCCGCCGTCGGTGTCGCCCGGCTCGCGTTCGATGCCGAATGCGAGCACCAGGGGGTCGTCGCACCACACGCTCAGCCCATCGATTTCGCCGAAGTACGTATCAGGCGCATCGCGGTCGATCGCGTCGGCGGGCAATCGGATCGCGAAATGGCGAATGCCGAGATCGCTGTCGTAGACATGCGCGTCGAAGCACCGCATCATCA
Organism: uncultured Planctomycetales bacterium; assembly: GCA_964532435.1. Classification (GTDB taxonomy): domain Bacteria; phylum Planctomycetota; class Phycisphaerae; order UBA1845; family Fen-1342; genus CAZHIE01. The sequence continues at coordinate 9,404 of CAZHIE010000061.1, read as the reverse complement.
GCTTCGTTGGATCGCCTTTGAAATCGCCCCATTGATACGTGTTCGTGAAGCTGGTGGACGTGATCTCGGCGCGCGACGAGAGGCTGCGCAGCCAGCGCATGTCCGCGGCCGAGAGCGGCTGATCGATCGCCAGAAACTCGTAGTACTGGTACTCGCTCATTCGATGTCCCTCGTTCGCCGCGGGCGATTATCCTCCAATCGATCGCGTGTTGCACGCGACGCGGCGCCGAGGCAGGGCGATAGCGACCGCGCCGCCGTCGCCAGCGCCTAGGCGGACGGCGGAGATGCGAGGTCTCTCGATGAAGCACTGTCCGATGTGCGGCCTATTGTGCGATGAGCGGTTCAAGACGTGCGACACGTGCGGATACGATTGGAGCGAGGCGCCGCCAGTCGATGCGTCGTGACCCGCGCCTTCCGCACGATGCGGCGGACGCGCGCCTACTGGCTGCCGGCCGGAATCGTGGGCATCGTGCTGCTCGGCTGCTTCGGCTTCCTGATGTGCAACGGATTCTCGTGCCTGCTCGCGACGGCGATTCTTGCCCTCTTGGGCGCGGCGCTGGGGCGAAGTGCGTGATGCGGCCGATCGGGGTGCTTTCGCCGCGCCTGCGCCGGATGGAGACGTTGCGCAGTCGGGCGTCGCCGGCCGGCGCACGTCGCCCGGTCGCGCCGGGCTATAATCGGGTGTTCCGGCGCGTGACGGCGCCGATGGTCGGATGGGAGCGGCCCAGATGGCGCGTGACGTGATTGCCCGTCTTCGCGATCCGTCGGTGATCGCGCTATGCATTCCCGCGGATGCATGGCCGCGCAGCGTCCTCGGCGAGCAGCCGATCCCGGATGCCTGGATGGGCCTGCTCGAACATGCGGACGGGCGGCGGCGCCTGGCGCCGGCGGGGGAGGATCCACGTCCGCGCGGCGGCGATCAGCTCACGCTGGTGCGAAACCGCAACATCGCCGTCGAGTTGCCGGAGACGGACGCGGCGGCGTCGTGCGGCGATCCCGTCTCGTTGCGCTGCGAAGTGCTGCTGCGCTGGCCGCCGCGCGAGGCCGATCTGAGCGCGCTGCGGCGCAGCATTCCCCATGACGTGCTTACCGCCGCCGAGTTGCCGCGCATGCTCGAGCGCTACGGGGCCGGCGAGGCGCTGCGCGCGTTCGTCCGCGACCATCCAGCCGAAAAGCTCGTGCGCGACGATCAGCGCGAGCCGCTGCTGGCGCATCTGCGCCGGGCGCTGGAGCGCTTCGCGTTCGAGACCGGGGCAGCCGTCGAGTCTCTAGGCGCCGTGCAATTTCAGAGCGCGAGTTTCGAGCGCCGCGAGTCGGAGCGCCGCGCCGCGGCCGAGCGGATCGAGCGGCTGCGCGCGCGCGAGGGCGTCGACGCGGCGGCGTCGGCGGCGGCTCGGCGCCGGCTCAGCGAGGCGTCGGACGTGTTGGCGCGGTTGCAGCCGGCGGACGCGGACGGCGCGGCTTTCGGCGAGAGGCTGGGCGAGCGGCTTTCCGCGCTCGACCCGGCGCAGCGTGCGGCGCTGCTGGAGAATCTCTGGCGGCTCGCGCCGGTGCAGCGCACGGCGCGGTTTGTCGTCGTGGTTACGGATCGCGCGTGCGCCTGGCTTTCTCCCGATCAGCCGGCCCAGATCGCGCGATCGATCACGCTGCCGCCCGCGCTGGGCGGCGTTCGCTCGGTGCGATTCGACGCCGGCGCCGATCGGTTGCTGCTCGGCGCGGCCACGGGCGTATGGACGATCTCGGCGCTCGACGGATCGGATCCGCGGCCGCTCGCGCTGGCGGGCGCCGGGCAGCCGCGCACGGGGTTCAACGCCTCTGTCATCATCGGCGAGCGCCTTTTTGCGACGCATTCGCAACTGGGTTGCTGGTCGTTTCCGCTGGGCGCCGGGGCGGGCGCGGCGCAGAAGATCGTGGATCCACTTTCGGCCGGCGCGGCGCGCGGGGCGGAGGGCATCCGGGCCGCGATCCGGGCGGACGATGGACAGCTTGTCTTCGCCGTCGATTCGTCCTGCTTTCGGTGCGACGCGCGAAGCCTGGCGCTCGTCCCGTTGCCGCCGTTGCCGCGCTCGATTCGTGCGCTCGCGTCGGACGGCGGCGCGATTTTTGCCGCAACCGACGACGGGCACGTTTTCTCGCATCGCCCGGGCATCGACGACACGTGGGACGTCCTGCATCGTTTCGGCGGGGCGGCGGTGGAGTCGCTGGCCGTGCGTCATCCCGGCGGGCTGACGGAGCTGATTGTGCCCGCGGGCGCGCAAGGCGTTTGCGGGCTGTATCCGGAGCAACAGCTTGTGACGCGGCTGATGGAGACGCCCGCGCCGGTGCGGCGCGCGTGGGCGTGCGACGATCTGCTGGCGGCGCTGGCGCATGCGTACGATCGGCTCTTTGTCTTGCCGGCGGGGCGGCCGGGGCGGGCACCGCTGGATGTGCCGATTGCGCGGATGCTGGGCGGCGCCGTGCAGGATGCGACGATCGTGTACGACGAAAAGCGGCATCCGGCGGCCGGCGCGAGCGCGGCGGCGAATGGCTGAGCCTTGAATGGCGAATTGCGAATAGCGAATTACGAGTTGAAGATGGCAACCGGGCTTTCGGCAATTCGTTACTCGCGATTCGACATTCGACATTATCTCGCGCTGGCCAACTCGCCCAGGCGCGCGAGCTTGTCGCGCGTGCCGAGCGCGACCACGACGTCGCCGGCCGCGATCAGCGTCTCCGACGGCGGGGCGACGATCAGCCGGCCGTCGCTCCGCCGCATCGCCACGACGATCGTGCCGGTCCTTTCGCGAATCGCCGCCTCCTTGATCGATCGGCCGGCCAGCGTGGACGCCGGCTGCACCGACAGCTCCTCCATCCACAGCTCCAGGTTCTCGTCGTGCGAGAGCAGCTCGAGAAAGTCGGCGACGTTCGGCCGCACGGCCATGTGCGCCATGCGCCGGCCGCTGACGCCGTAGGGCCAGACGACGCGATTGGCGCCGGCGCGGCGCAGTTTGCTTTCGGTCGACTCCACGTTGCATCGGGCCACGATGAACAACTTGTCGTTCATCGTGCGGGCGGATAGCACGATCATCAGGTTGGTCGCGTCGTCGTCTACCGCGGTGACCAGCGCCCGCGCCCGCACGATGCCGGCGGAGCGCAGCACCTCGTCGTCGCCGGCGTCGCCCTGCAACGCCGCGTATCCGGCGTCCACGCAGCGCTGCACCGCATCGGTCGAGGAGTCGATCACCACCAGCGGACAGCCCAGCCCGGCCAGCTCGCTGACAACCTGCGCTCCCATCCGGCCATAGCCGCAGATGACGTAGTGCGCTCGTAGCTCGTCGATTCGCCGTTGCATCCGCCTCGCGCCAAAGTAGCCGCGCAGCTCGCCGGTGATGACGAAGTTGCTGACGGCCGTAATCATGTACATGAACGCGCCGACGCCGACCAGCGCCAGCGCGATCGTCAGCGCCCGGCCGCGCTCGTCCATCGGGCGCACTTCCAGGTATCCCACGGTCGTCACGGTGATGACGGCCATGTAGAGCGCGTCGAAGAGCGGCCAGCCGAGCAGCAGGACGTAGCCGCAGGCGCCCAGAATGATCACGCCGAGGAAGACGGCCAGCGCGTTGCGGATCGGCTGGAACATTCCGCTGCGCGTGGCTCTCATCGCCGCACCGCCAGCCTACTTTCCGCGCGGCCCGGAACGACCCCGGCTCGGAGGCGCCGCGGCTACAGATAGCGCAGGATCTCCTCCGCTTCGCGCGCCTCGCGCGTGCCGGGGTATTTCTGGATGATCTCGTTGAGCAGCTTCTTCGCGTCCGTCTTCTTGCCCGTCTTCAGGTATACGCGCGCCTGTTTCAGCAGCGCCTCGGCCTCCGGGCTGCTGGGCAGATCGCCCTTTCCGGGCGGCTCCTTCGGCTGAGGCTTGGCTTCGGGCTTCGATTCGGGTTTTGATTTGCCCTTCTCGGCCTCCGGCTTGGCGGAGATCTTCGGTTCGTCGGACTTCTTCGGCTTCGACGACTTTTCGAGCGCCACGGGCGCGACATACTCGTACTTTCCGTTTCGCTCGGCCACGGCGGCGCGCACCGCGTAGACGAACGCCGCTTCGTCGGCCGCGCCCACGGCGCGCACCATTCCCCCGCGGTCGATCAGCACGTTCCACAGCGGCGGGCCGGCGGCGAAGGCCTTGCTGCTCAGCGTGCTTTCGCCGCTGCGCTCGTAGACTTGCGGCCAGGCGTAGCCCTTGCTCGAGGCGAAACGCTTCATCTCGTCGGGAGTCCCGCCGCCAGGGGCGCAGACGCCCAGGAACTCAACGACCGCTTCGGCCTTCAGCGATTCCTGCAGCTTGCGCACGGCGCCGACCTGCGTGTCGGTCGGCTTTTTCTGCATGTTCCAGAAGTCGAGGACGAGCACGCGGCCGTTTCGCTCGCGCAGGGGGAAAGCCGTGCCGTTGTCGGCGGTGACGGTTTCGGCCGGGGCTTCGGCGCCGACGCGCCGCAGCCGCCGCTCGTGCAGCGACCACGTTTTTTCGTCCTTGCTGCGGGCCGTGTCCTTGAGCTTTTTTACCAGCTCCATCGCGCGCGGCGCGTCGCCGAGCGCGAGCGCCACGGTAACCTCCAGCTCCGTCAGATCGGTCGCCCGCGAATCGTGCTTTCGCAGCTCGACCAGCGCCTGATCGGCCGAAGCGGCGTCGCCGACCGCCAGCGACGCCAGCAGCCGCAAGCGGTCCGCCATCGCGAGCCGATCGTTCGACGTGCCGGCCGGCAGCGGTTCCCATTTGTCGAGCTTGACGAGCGCTGCTTCGCCCTGCTCGGCGGTCAGGATCAGGCCGGGCTTGTTCAGCTCATCGTGCAGGGCGCGCAGCTCGCGCAGCGCGGAGGAGTCTTGTGCGCGGGCGGCGATGCATAGTCCGGCGGCGGCGATGGCGATGACGAGGGGGGCGCGCGATCTACGATGCGGCGCAAAAGCGAACATGGCATGGCTCCCGGATTCGCCGGCCCGCGGCGCAACCGCAGCATCCGGCGACCGGTTGCATCGTACCGCGCATCCGGTCCGCCTGACCACGCGGCGGGCCCGCTTGTCGAATCCCCGCAAATCCACCCGGAAAACGCATTGACAAAAATATTTGTCAATGCTACGCTGCCAGCCATGATCGACCTGCGCGTCATCGACGACCCCGAAGCGGCCACCGTCGCGCTCGACCCGGTGCGCAGCCGGCTTCTCTCCGAGCTCCGCACGCCGGCCTCCGCCGCGACGCTCGCCGGGCGCATCGGTCTACCCCGGCAAAAGGTGAACTATCATCTGCGCACGCTCGAGGCGCACGGACTGGTCCGCGTGGCCGGCAAGAAGCGCTGGGGTGGGCTGACCGAACGGCGGCTCGTCGCGACGGCGTCCGCGTACGTCGTCTCCCCCGATGCGCTGGGGCCGGTCGCGGCGGATCCCGCGCGAGAGATGGACCGACTGTCGGCCCGTTACACCATCGCGCTGGCGGCGCGTGTGGTGCGCGAAGTCGGCGACCTGATCCGCCGCGCGTACGAGGCGGGAAAGCACCTGGCCACGTTCTCCATCGACACGGTGATCCGATTTCGCTCGGCGCAGGAGCGGGCCGCGTTCAGCCAGGAGCTCACGGAGGCGATCAATCGCCTCGTCGCGAAATACCATGATGAATCCGCGCCGGGCGGGCGCTCGCACCGGGTTGTGCTCATGGCCCACCCGCTGCCGCAGGCAGCTCTCGAAGGCGAAGGAGCCCGGAATGCCAGTGCGGAGAGATGAAAACGGCCGGCGGTATGTCGATTGGGTCTGGCTGGCGCGAACGGTTCCGCCAGCGTTTTCCCGCAGCGGGCGCCGGTCCGGGCGCCCGATGCAGCAAGCTCCTCTTTCTAGGAGACCGTGATGAAGCGATTCGCGTTGCTCGCCGTCATCGTCGTCGCGCCTTTCGTCGGCGCTGTGCTGGCGCAAGCGCCCGAGCGCCCGAACCCGGATTCGCCCGCGAAGACGCAGCAATCGAAGCCGGCCGCGCCGGCTGAGCCGCCGATGCCGCCGCCGCCCGGCGAGCATCACAAGTGGCTGGAGCAGCTCGTCGGCACGTGGACCGTCGAGACCGAGATGGTGACCGGCGGCGAAGGCCAGCCGCCGACGAAATGCACGGGCACCGACACGGTGCGCTCGCTCGGCGGCCGCTGGATCATCGGCGATCTGAAGAGCGAAGTGCCCGGCATGGGCGCGATGAGCGCGGTGCTGACGCTCGGCTACAACCCCAAAACCGGCAAGTACCAGGGCACGTGGGTCGATTCCATCACGGATCAATTGTGGGTGTACGAGGGCACACTCGACCCGACGCGCAAGATTCTCACACTTGAGGCCGAAGGCCCCAACATGATGGACCCGACCAAGGGCAACATGCGCTTTCGCGACGTGATCGAGATCAAGAGCGCGGACCATCGCACGCTGACGTCCTCGGGACTCGTCGACGGCAAGTGGGTGCAGTTCGCCACGGCTCATTACCGCAAGACGAAGTAGGGGCGTTTCTTGCGTGCTTCGGCACGCGCTGGGATTTTTGTCTTCCGACTGGCGGGCTGCTTTCAGCGGTGAACTGACCGCCGTGATCGCCGCGCTGGTCTCTCGCTATCACGACGAATCGTCGCCGGGCGGGCGGCGGTATCGACTGATGATCGGGGCGTATCCGACGGCGGAGACGCCCGCAGACCCCAAGGGAAAGAAGACGACATGAGCGCGCATCGCACCAGCGACGGCGTCCGACGTCCACGGTCGGCGAACTCGGCCGAACGCCCTCCCGCCGACGCCTCGTTCCTGCGCGCCGCTTGCGCGCGCATCGGCTTGACGCCGTCGACCTGGCGCTATATTCTAGCGCGAGAATATGAGGCCCCTCTCGGACGCGGAACTGCTGGTGCTCGGCCTGGTCGCGGAGATGCCGCGCCACGGATACCAGCTCGACCAGGTGATCGAAGCTCGCGGCATGCGCGAGTGGACGCAGATCGGCTTCTCCTCGATCTACTTCGTGCTCGGCCAACTGGAAACCGCGGGACTCGTGACCGCGGGCAAGCCGAGGGGGGGCAGGAAGGGAACGCGGGCTCGAAAGGTCTATTCCATCTCGCCGGCCGGTCGGCGGGCGCTGAAAGCGCACACGATCGCGGCGCTGCGCGAAATCCGGCCTGCGCACTCCTCCGTCCTGCTGGGAATGATCAACTGGCCTGCGCTGAAGCGCGCGCCGGCGCTGGATGCGCTGCGGGCGCGCGGCCGGGCGATCGAAGCCGAGCGGGCGCGCTTGGCAGCCATTCAGGCCGAGCAGCAGCCGCTGCCCGATTACCTCGATTCCCTCTTCGAGTATGCGCTTGGCCAGTTGCGCGCGGAGGCGGAGTGGGTCTCGCGCACGCTGGCGTACATGAGCAGCAAGCCGTGGCTCGAATGAAGGAGCCGAACATGACCGACGCCGAAATGCAGGCGCGATTGAAGGAACTGTATCTGCCCCCGGCCGATTCGTTCGTGCTCGTGGACGTGCCCGCGATGCGGTACGTGGCGATCGACGGGCGCGGCGCCGCGGATCGTTCCGCGCTCGATCACGCCGTGAAGTGGCTGTGGGCGGTGATCTATCCGATCAAGGCCATTGCGCGCGAGCGGATGGGCAGGAATTTCGTGCAGCCGCCGCTCGAAGGACTCTGGTGGGCCGACGACCCCGAGGATTTCATCCGCGCGAAAAAGGACAGGCTCAACTGGCGGATGATGATCGTCTTTGAGCCCGACTGGCTGACGGAACAGATGTTCGATGACGGCGTCAGCGCGGCGCAAGCGAGACTCGGCCAGCCGCCCGCCACTCTGCGGCTGGAAACGCGTCACGAAGGCCTGAGCGCGCAGACCATGTACGTCGGGCCGCCGGCCGATGAGGGACCGACGATCGCCCGCATGCATCGAGAGTTTCTTCCGGCGCGCAATCTGATCCCCAACGGCCCGCACCACGAGATTTATCTGACCGATCCGAGCCGCGTGGCCGCGGAGAAATCGCGGATCGTGCTGCGCCAACCGGTTCGTACGAATGCAGAAGCCAAAGGAAAGGAAACGACATGAGCGTCAAGAAGGAACCGGCTCGTCGCGGCGAGCCGCCTGTGGACACCGTTCGCCGATCGATTCAGGTCGAAGTCGAAGTCCCCGGAACGCCCGAAGAAGTCTGGCGCGCCATCGCCACCGGGCCGGGGGTTTCGTCCTGGTTCGTGCCGACGCAGTTCGAGGAGGGCGATGGAAAGCCCGTCGCGGTAAGAATGACCTTCGGCCCCGGCATGGAGAGCCGCGCCGTCGTGACCGTTTGGGATCCGCCGCGCATGTTCGCGGCGGAATCTCCCGGCTGGACGCCCGACATGCCGTCGATGGCGACCGAGTGGAGCGTCGAAGCCCGCGCGGGCGGCGTTTGCCTCGTCCGCGTGGTCAACAGCCTCTTCGCCAGCACCGACGACTGGGACAACCAGCTCGCAGGCACGGAATCCGGATGGCCCGGCTTCTTCCGCACGCTGCGGATTTATCTCACGCACTTCCGCGGCCAGCGCTCGGCGATCATGCAGAAGATGGCGCCCGTCGCGGGCACGGAAGCGCAGGCGTGGGAAACGGCGACCGCGGCGCTGGGGCTGAAAGGCGCGCGCGTCGGGCAGCGCTGGACGGCGCCGGCGGGCGTGCCGGCGCTGGGCGGCGTGGTGGAATACTACACCGAGAGCCCGAACGACGCCCTGCTGCGGCTCGACCAGCCGGGGCCGGGCGTGGCCGCTCTGGGCACGTTCAACTGCGGCGGGCCGATCATGGTGGCGCTGAACCTTTACCTCTACGGCGATCAGGCGGCCGGAAACGTCGCCCGCGAGGCGCCGCTGTGGGATGCGTGGTTTCAAGAGCGCTTCCCGGCGTCGCAGATGGAGTGAGCGCCTGCACCGCCGGGCGAGCGACCCGCTCGTTCGCGCGAATCATTTCCGCCGTGGCACGAGCGCGCCGCGCCTTGGAGCGATTGACTGACGCCCTCGGGCGAGTCGCTCGCGCATTGGCGCGAGTCAACCACTCCATGGAGCGACGGCTCCGCTCCCGGGAGCGAATCATCCGCTCCGTGGGGCGATTTGTCCGGTCCTCCCGGCCGAAGAACGAACGTGAAGCGATCGTTTACAGGCGCTTGCGGCGATCTCGCCGCGGCAGGCGGCTTCGCGGTACCCCCCGTTTCTCGCTTGACATCCGCCCTTATCAGGACCACAATAGCCGGTGTTCGAGGTAAGTCCCATGTCCGACTGCATCCCCGGCGGCGATGCCGAATTCAACGCGTGGCTTGACAACTTCGTCACCTACGCTAACGCCAACCTCGCGGCGCTCGGGCTGGTCGCGGCCGATCTGACGCGGACCACCACCGCGCAATCAACGTGGAAGACCGCCTGCCCGGCGCACATCAC
>CAZHIE010000060.1:0-22710 GCA_964532435.1 uncultured Planctomycetales bacterium | reverse complement strand
TTTCGGGGCGGCGTTCTCGGCGTTGCGGCGGTTTCGGCGCGGTGTAGGGGGGTTGGGGAGTCCGGCTGGAGCTTGACCGGGGGCGGACGGCCGGCGTATCCTGACCCGTTCGCGGATGGGCGTCCGCGACACCGGGGCCGGCGCGCATCGTGCGCGCCGACGCGCGCCCGGGGGACAGCTTTTGGGGATTTTTCAGAGAGCCTCGACATGAGGAGGTGACGATTGTCGTCAACGCTGGTCCGCGAGCTGCTGGACGCCGGCGTGCATTTCGGGCACACCGCGAGTCGGTGGAACCCGAAGATGTCGCCGTTCATCTACGGCAAGCGGAATAACACGCACATCATCGACATTCGAGAAACGCTCAAGGGTCTGCTGCGCGCCCGCAAGTTCCTCGGCAAGATCGTCTCCGACGGCGAAGACGTTCTCATGGTCGGGACCAAGCGACAGGCGCGTGACATCGTCGCAAAGCAGTCCGAACGGTGCGGAATGCACTATGTGAACGAGCGTTGGCTCGGCGGAACGCTGACGAACTTCCGCACGATCCGATCGCGGCTCCAGCGGCTCGAAGAGCTGGAAGGCCTGGTCGGCGGCCCCACGTGGGAAACCGGCTTTTCCAAGAAGATGAAATCCACCCTGACGCGCGAACTCGAAAAGATCCGCCGAAACCTGTCGGGCATCCGCAAAATGCAGCGGCTGCCGGGGGCGCTGATCGTCATCGACGTGCGAAAGGAAGTGAACGCGGTTCGCGAGGCGCAATCGCTGGGAATCCCCACCATCTGCCTCATCGACACCGACAGCGACCCGGATTTCGCCAACATCGCCATCCCCGGCAACGATGACGCGATGCGCGCCATCGAATTGATCGTCAAGGAACTCGCCGACACGATCGAAGAGGCCGTGAAGGGGCGGCCCGCGATCACCGAAATGCCCGACGTCCGCGATCAGCGCGAGGGCGGGCGCGAAGGCGGACGCGAGGGCCGCGGCGAAGGCGGACGCCGGCGCGGAGGCGCGGGCGGCGGCCGACGTCCCGGTGGACATGGCGGCGGACACGGCGGTGGGCATGGCGGCGGACGCGGCGGTGGACGCGGTGGTCCCGGCGAATCCGCCGGTCCCGGCCGGCCAGCGCCCGACGCCGACCTCGCGGCGCCGGTCAGCGTCGCCGAGGTTCCCGCGGTCAGCGCCGCCGAACCGGCGCCCGCGGGCGGCGAGTAGCGCGCGACCCGCGGCCGGGGAGCATCCCTCCCGGCCCGCGGCGGGCGCCGCGGCGATCGGCCGCAAGCGCGCAGCGGGCGCTTGGCGCGGGCGATCGCTGAGATATTCCGAATCGTATGATCAGGCGCGCCGGGCCGCGGGACTTCCGCGGCCGGCGCAGAACTTTGCGGAAACCGGCGCTCGGGCGGCCGGCGCGGCGGCGCGCCGGCCGGTGACGGGCGGATGGGTCCGTCGCCGGGCGCGGCGGCACGACGAAGGAAGGTGTTGGAATGGAAATCACGGCCGCGATGGTGCAGGCCCTGCGCGAAAAAACCGGGCTTCCGATGATGGAGGTCAAGAAGGCGCTTCAGGAAGCCGGCGGCGACGAGGAGAAGGCGGTCGACATCCTGCGCAAAAAGGGGCTGACCAAGGCCGGTCAGCGCTCCGGAAACGTCACGGCGCAGGGCAAGGTCGTCGTGCATGTCGACCCCGCGTCGAAGCGCGCGGCGATCGTCGAGGTTCTGTGCGAGAGCGAGCCGGTGACCGGCACGGCCGAATTCACCGACTTCGCCAAGGCGGTCGCGCGCGTGGCGGCGGAGAAGAACATCGCGACGGCCGACGAGCTTCTGTCGCAGCCGCATCCCACTCAGTCCGGCCGCAAGCTCAAGGACGCGTTCGAGGACATGCTCAATCGCATCCGCGAGAACATGAAGGTCGGGCGGATCGGCGTGTGCCAGGGCGAGACGGGGCACTACGTGCATCACGACTCGCGCAAGGGCGTGCTGATCGAGTTCAGCGGATCGTGTCCCGACGCGACCAAGCAGGACGTCTGCATGCACGTGGTCGCGGTGCGGCCGGAGTACAACCGTCGCGAGGAGGTTGATCCGGCCGCGGTGGCGAAGGAGCGCGAGTTCGCTCGTTCGGAGCTGAAGGACAAGCCGCCGCAGATGATCGACAAGATCATCGAGGGCAAGATCAATCGCTGGTACGGCGAGCGCGTGCTGCTGGAGCAGGCGTTTGTGAAGGACGAGAAGCAGACGGTCGGTCAGTTGCTCAAGGGCGTTGCGCCCGGGCTGACGATCAACCGATTCGTGCGTGTGGAGATCGGCGAGAGCTGATCGCACGGCCGCGGGCGAGCCTGATAATGTGTCGCAGCATTCGCGGACCCCGCCGGCGTCAGCCGAGCGGGGTCCGCGGTTTTGCGGAAGCGCGGGCGCTGTCGCGCCGCAACTCACCATCTCGCCGCGGGGGGCCGATTTACCCGATGGAGCCGCGTCGTGCCGCGCTCGTGTTTTTCCGGAGTGGAATCGGCGATGGGCGAAGAGACTCGCAAGCTGCGGAAGCCGAAGGAAGAAGTGCGCGAAGTGCTGAATCGCCTCGACGAGCAGTCGAAGGCGACCAGCCACATCAACGTGCGCAACAACGACCGCTATGACTATCGCGTGAGCTCGCTCGACCTGGAGCTGCTCCAGCCCAACGGCCTCTGGCAGCCGCACCTGGTCCCGACTCGGAACCTGAGCCGCAACGGCGCGTCGCTGCTGGTGGGGCACTTCATTTACAACGGCACGCCCGCGCGGCTGCGGCTGGTGAGCGTCCACAACCACGTGGTGGTCGTGACCGGGAAGGTGGCGCGCTGCCGATATGTGTCCGGCTCGGGAACCGTCTACGAGCTGGGCATCCAATTCGATTCGCCGATCGACATCGCGCTGTTCCACCACGGCGCGACCGACACGAACGTGCTGATGGTGGACGACGATCCCTCGCTGCACGAGCTGGCCCGGCGGCTGCTCAAGACCATGAACGTGAAAATCGTGTCCGCGCTCGACGCCGACAAGGCGATCGAGCTGGTCAAAGGCGAGCGTTTCGACCTCGTGCTCATGGACCTGGAGCTGCCGGGCACGAGCGGCATCGACGCGGTCCGCGCGATACGCGAGCTCGGTTTTACGAAGCCGATCATCGCGCTGACCGGCAACACCAGTCCCGAGACGCGCACGCACTGTCTGGAGGCCGGCTTCACGGCCTGGGCCACGAAGCCGTTCACGCGCGAGTCGCTGGCGACGATCATCGCGTCGACGCGCCCGGAGCCGATCGTCAGCTCGATGGTTCACGATCGCGAGATGGTCGAGCTGATCGACGAGTTCGTCGCGAAGTTGCCGGAGCGCGTTCGCGAGCTCGAGATGGCGTTCGACGACGCCGATCCGCTCGCGCTGGCAAAACAGGCCCGCCGGATGCGCGGCGAAGCCGGTTGTTACGGGTTTGAGGTGATTACGCAGGCCGCCGCGGATCTGGAGGCCGCCTGTACGGCCAGCGCTGAGAAGTCGGCCCGCCGCCCCAAGCTCGATCAGTTGCTTCGCCTGTGCCTGGCGGCGCGCCCCGCGAGCGGAATCGAGCAGGCGAAGAAAGCGGCCAGCGGCGCCCCTTCCGCGTGAGCCTGCGTTTCACCATGCGGGTCATTTCGCACTTTCCGCGAAGACCCGCCTGAGGACAGGCGGGCTCATTGCTGCAACGGGAACCCGCCTGAGGACCGGCGGGTTCGGAGCGGAATTTCTCGCGCGGGGGCCGGCGGGTCAGAACTTCTGCGGCGCCGACCGGTTTCCCAAGGCATCCACCTGCACGCCGAACCACTGCACCTGGCCGATGTCCACCGGGATGCGCGACACCGGCAGATCGCTCGTCCATTCGGCGCCTGGCGGCCGCCAGCGCAGCTTGAGCCCCGCCCAGCCGTCCTCCTCGTAGTAATCGACGCGTACGGCGTGCCGCCCGGCGCTCAGCGCGATCCGCCCGACGCGCGGCGACATGCCGTGATGCCCCCAGTGATTGACGACCAGCTCGCCGTCGATCCACAGCCGGCCGCCGTCGTCGCTCGTTAGCTCGAATGCACAAAGCCCCGGCGATTCGACGTTCAGGAAGCCTTCGAGGCGCAGCGAGAAGTCGTCGGCGCCGAGCCGCGCATCCGGCGCCGACATCTCGAACATGCGCTCCGCTTTCGGCCACACGTCAACGAACACGCGGCGCTCGAATCGGCTGCCGTCGAAGGCGGTGACGGTCCAGCCGCCGGCGTCTTTCGCCGTGATCGACGCCTTGCCGTTCGCGTCTGTGCCGGTCGCCGAAAACACGCCCAGCGGCGCATCGCCGATGCCCCACCACAGCTCGACGCGGCCGTTGGGCTCGCACTCGGCTTCGAACGCGCCGTTTCGTCGCGAGAATGCGGGCGGCGCCGCCGTGCGATCGATCCGAAGCATCAGCGGAGGGCTTTGCGCTCCAGCGCCCTTGGCGGCGTCGGAGACCGGAATGCATCGCGCGACGACCGTCCGCTCGCCATCGGCCCGGCAGCATTCGTCCGCCAGCGTCGCGATGCCGGGTCCGACGCGACCGCCCGCGTGTTTGCCGTCGACGAGCAGTTCTACCGGCACGTCCGGCCGGATTCCCAGCACTTCGACGGCGGGCGCCGCGGCGCTCGTCACGCGCGGGCCGCGCAGCATCGGCCGATCGGGAATCGAAGCGGGCTTGGACAGTCGCGCGGAGTACATCGTGTGATGCGGCGTGAGCGCCGCGCGCGTCTTGTCGGGAAACTCATACGCGAAGTTGAAACCAAGCCCGCGCCCGGGGACGAGCGTCAGTCCGTCTGCGACGTCCGCGGCGTCGCGCTTGCCGCCGTAGTTGATCTCCTTGCTAACGCCCTGCCCGAGCGCCGCGGGAATGCGGACGTCGAGCACCCAGCCGCGCGAATCGCCCATGACCGGGACGGCCGTCGCCCCGGACACCGGCCCGCCCAGCCCAAGCCCGTCGAGCTTCACGTCTCCCTCGGCGATGCGCAGCAGATATGTGTCGCCGCCTTCCCAGAATCCGTTGGAGGCCGAACCGTCGATCTTGGCGTAGATGACGCACGGCCGCGGCGCGACGAAGCGGAAGTACAGCGTGGTTTCGTCCCAGCCGGCTTCGACCTCGCAGGCGCCGCCCGCGTCGTTTCGCGCGAAGACGGACGTGAGCAGTCGGCGCGATGCGCCGTCGCTGGCGTGCTCGACGTAATCGACCTGCGGCGCGATCGCAACGACCGGCCAGGGATCCTCGCCGTCGATCAGGCAGTCGCCGTCGGTGTCGGGTTTGCGCGGGTCGCTGCCGGCGTAGCGGTCGGCGGCGAATTCGCCGAGGTCGTCGAGTCCGTCGCCGTCGGTGTCGCGCTGGTTCGGATCGCTTCCGAAGCGCTTTTCGTCCGCGGGCAGGCGCGGATCGTCGTCCGCCAGGCCGTCGCCGTCGGAATCCTTGCATTCCAGGATTGTGTTGCGCACGCCGCGAATGGCGAGCCAGTCGTCGAATTCGCGGAAGGTGCAGGCGATCCAATCCCAGTGCTCGCCGCCCTGGTACAGCCCCTTGAAGAACGGCTCGCCGCGGTCCGTGTAGGGATGCGCGTGCATCATTTTGAGGTTCGACTTTTCGGCCGACACAAGGTCGATCGCGTGCTGGAATTCGTGCGCGAAGTTCCAGGCCGTGCCGTAGGCGACGTTCGGATTCGGGTCGGGATACCAGGTCAGCTCGCCGCGATCGCTGTGCCCACCGAAGCAGGCCGCGGTCCCGTCGAGAATGTCGAACCCGCCCCAATTTCCGGAAAGGCCGAGCCCGGTCACGAACACGCCGTCGTATTCGCCGGGTTTTATGCCGCGCTGTCGCAGGTCGGCCTCGATGTGCTCCATAGTGGGGCCGTCGTTTTTCGGCGCGAGCGCGTCGATGACCATCCAGTCGAGCGCGCAGTTCAGTCGGCCGAGGCTGTTCCGGAAGTAGAAGAGCCGGCCGAGTTCGGCGCCGTTTTTGGCGCGCTGGATGGCGGCGGGGTCCATGTGCTCCTTGTCGGCTTCCGCGCCGGCGTAGATGACGACGAGCGTCCGCAGCTCCTTGACCTTGAGCTGTGCCGTTGCGTTGGCGGCGGTCAGTGTCAGGAGGATCGCGATTGTGAAGCGGTTCAGGACGACGCGGCGGCGTTTGCTTGGCGTAGCGCAGTACATTCGATCTCTCCAGGAATGGCTCAGCATCTCGGCGGGCGCGTCTCGTCAGCTCACGGGCCGGCGCTCCAGCAACTTCTGCACTTTTCCGAGCAGCTCGATCTTGTTCACGGGTTTGCTGATGTAGTCGTCAGCGCCGAATTCCGTCGCCCGCTCCATGTCGCCGACTTCGTTGAGCGCGGTCACCATGATGATCGGGATCGCGCGCGTGAGCTTGTCGTCCTTGAGCGTGCGGCAGACCTCAAACCCGCTGCGCCGCGGCATCATGATGTCGAGAAGAACAAGGTCCGGACGCTGCTGCCTGATCGCCTCCAGCGCCGCTTCGCCGTCCGCCGCGACGGCCACCTCGGCCGCGAGCGGCTCCAGATAGGCTTCGAGCAGTTCCAGAATCTGCGGATTGTCGTCCACGATCAGGACGCGGGGCGGGGTTCCGGCGGCGCCATCGCTCATCATGGGCTGCGGCTCCTTGCAACCCGCGCAGTTTCGGCCAATCGGCCGGCGCTTGCAACCGCCGAATGCGCCACAAGCCCGCTGACGGCACGCCGTCGCCGGCTGCGACCGCCGAATCCTTGCCGGAAACCCGGTATCGGCCTATATTGCGACAGCGCTCCGATGTGCGGTCCGCCGCGAGTGTGCGCGGCATCCGCCCGCCGGCGACCGGCGCGGACTGGAGTCCCCCGAATGAGTCTGTACAGGCGGAACGTGAGATTCGCCGGCGGTGCGGCCCTCCTGGCAGGGCTTTGCAGCGCCGCGATCGTTGGCTGCGGCGTGGCCGGCGGCCCGAATCAGTTCTTCGGCTCGCCGTTCGTCAACAACACGGGCGGCGGGGGAACGGTGAACGTTCCCGGCGGCACGGGCACGATCTCCGGCGGCGGCCTGAGCGGCAATGATCGCACCAACACGGACCCCTGCACCGAATCGCAGAACCGCAAGTTTGTGCGCATGAGCATGCGGAACACGTCGGACGACTTCGTGCATTACTTCCTCGTGCTTTTCGCGTTCGTAAACGGGCCGGAGTATCCCACCGGCTCGGTCTGCGAAGACGACATCGCGCTGTACACGTCGTTCGGCTACCAGTATTACCCCGCCGGAACGGCGCCTGTCGAGTTCGGAAACTACTGCATCGATCCGCCCGTGCTGATCTACTTCCACCGCAGCGGACAGTTCCGGTCCGCGGGCGGATCGGGCGGCACAGGGCTGGCGTCGGCCATCGCGCCGGCGGCCGGCAGCAGCGCGACCTACGACAGTTTCTTCAGCAGCGCGGGGCAGCCGGTTCCGGTGCCGGACCTGATCGCGTTTCACAACCCCGGCACAGGCGAGGGCGCGCTGCTGAAAATCAGCGTGAACGCGACGAACCCATGCCAGGCCGCCGTTACGCTCGGCGACCCGAACTGCCAGCAGGACGCCTTTTATTATGTCGACGATCAGGATCGCCTGACCGGCTCAACCGCCTTGGGAACGGGATCGGGCCGCCGCATTCCGGCCGAGATTCAGGGCACCGGCTGCCAGTGCAACGGCGTCAATCAGCCGTTCGCGATTCTCGCCCCCGGCGGGCTGTCGGCCAGCGGCGCGAATTGCAATGAGTTTTTCCGCGGCGGGCGGGTTGATTTCGCGTTTCTGCGGAATGACACGAATCCGCCGGTCCCGCAGCTTGTCTGGCGCGTGACGGACGCGACCGGCGGCGTGGCGCATGCGTTCGACCCGCGCTCGGGCGTGCCATAACGAGGGCGGCGACTGGGTTTTTGGAGATTCAGGGCGGGGCGTCGGCCATCGGGCGGGCGCCCCGTTTCGTTTGTTTCCTGGCGGCCGTTTTCGGTGCGGGAGCGCGGCGCTGGGCACTTCTGTTCCCGACTGCCCCATTGTCGCGGTCCGGCGTTATCCTGTCTTGCGCCGCGTACCAGACTCGTCCATCGAACATCGCGGCGGGAGACTCGCTCATGTCCGCATCGCCGTCGCGCCGCTACATCGTGCTGCCGCTGGCCATCGCCGCAATGCTGTCCGCGCTGTTCCCGCTGAGCGGCCAGACGCCGCCCGCGTCGGCTCCGGCGCGCGGCGCGCCGCCGGCCGCATCTCGCCCGGCCACGTCGCGGCCGGCATCGGCGAAGCCGGATCGCGCAGCGCTGGAGCGCGAGCTATCGGAGCGGCTGCGCGGGGCCGTGCTCTTCGGCACGTGGTCGATGATCGACGCGAAGACGGGGCTGCTCAGCCAGCCGCAGCCCGACACGTACACAATTACGTCGTTCGAGAAGGCCGACGACGAATTCTGGATCGTCACCGCGCGCATTCAATACAACCAGATCGACGCGACCGTCCCGCTCCGCATTCCGATCATCTGGGCGGGCGAAGTGCCGATGATCGCGATCGACGATCTGCCGATCCCCGGCGTGGGCACATATTCCGCCCGCGTGCTGCTGCACGGGAATCTCTATAGCGGCACGTGGCACGGGACGGGCTACGGCGGCGTTCTGTCCGGGCAGATCATGAAAGAGGCCGAATACCGCGCGCGTGTGAAGCCGACTTCGGACGGGGATTAGCGAACGTCGCACGGGCATCCTGCCCGTGGAAGAGCGGCACGGGCATCGTGCGCGTGAGTATGTCAGAATCCGACCCGCGCCGTCCGCCCCTCAGCGCGCCGAGAACGTCAATCCCGCAATCGGCTTCTCCTCCCGATCGCGAACCGCGCAGATGAATCCCCATCCGCCGCCGCCTTGCTGGATCTTGAGCAGCAACGTGTTCTCGCCGCGCTTCAGCGTCACGTCGATTTTGTCCTGACCGATCGTCACGGGCCGCTGGCCGTCGCTGCGATGCACGACCTGGCCGTTGAGCCACACCTTTACGCCGTCGTCGGAACCGAGTTCGAGCCGCGCTGGCGTGTCCGTCGGCGCAATGATGATCGATCGCACGTAGACGCACCGATCGCCCTGCGTATCCAGCTTTGTGAGGTCGAACAGGAACGGGTCGTCCGGACTGGAGCAGTTCAACGGCTTCCACTCGACCGCGCCGTTCGTCCCGCCCGCACCGCCGGGCTCGGGCGCGAAGGCGAAGTCCACCAGCGCGGGGCCTTTCTGCCCTTCCTGCGAATACGGCCCGGCGCAGACCCACGCGCCGATGAATCCGGCCCGTTGCGACAGGAACTCGCGCACGTCGCGCACCTGGCCGGCCGCACGCTCGCTCAGCTCCGCCCGGCCGAGCGCGTCGAGCGCCGACGCGACGTCGGTCGGGGCCGAAACCGCCAGCGCCCGCGCGAGCTTTGCGGCGGCAACGGCGGCTTCCTCGCGCAATTCGGAGTCGGCCAGGCGATCGAGCGAGAATTGCAGCGCGTCGACGCTGGGAACATCCGCCACCGCGCCGATTACCACGCGGCGATCGTCGGCGCGCCGCGCGAGCCGCATCGCCTCGTTCAGCGCGTCAAGCCGCTGCGCCGGGGTCGCGTCCGCCCGCGCGCGAAGCAGCCGCACATAGCCGCGCAGGGCGAGCGCTTGAAGCGCGTCGTCGCGCTCGTCGCGCGCGATGCTCAGCAAATCTCCGGCGGCTTCGGCATCCTGCCAGCGCGACAAGGCGCGAATGGCCGCCTCGCGGATTTCCGCTTCACCGGCGAGCGCCGCGCGCACAGCCGCCAGCGCCTTCGGCCCCTGAAGCCGGCCGAGCAGCCGGATCAGCGCGGCGCGCTGCGATCCGGTCGCGTCGGAGAGCGCCGCGATCACGGGCTCGCCGCGCTCGCCGCCGGGCGGCAAGCGCAGCGCGACAGCCGCGACCGCCTCTTCGCCGGCGTCGCGGGCCGCCGCAGCGCTCTCCTTTGTCAGCAAGCGCAGAAGCACGGGCAAATCGGCGGGCGCGGCCAGCTTCGCCAGCGCCTCGAATGCCGCGACGCGCACGGTTTCGTCCGAGCTTTCCGCCAGTTTCAGGATTGCGGCGGCGGCTTCGGGCGAGCGCCGCGCGGCGGTCGCTCGAATCGCCTCGGCCGCGAGAGCCGGCGAATCGGCCGCACCGTCGCGGCGCAGTTCTTCCAGCAGAAAGGCGTCGCAGCCGGCGCCGCGGAACGAGGCGAGCGCCTCGCGAGCCGCTTCGCGCGCCGGGGCGTCTTCGGCGGCGCGCTTCAGGATCGCGCGCACGTCCTGTGGGTCGGCGAGCCGCCCGAGCGCGCGGAGGGCGGCCACGCGCACGGCGTCGGTGGGGGAGTCGAGCGCCGCAAGCAGGTCGGGCCGCACGGCCGGGTCGCCGCGCGTCCCGAGTGCGTCGATCAGGTCGGGCTTGAGCGCGTCGTCGGCCGTGCTTAGTTCCTCGCGCAGGGCCGCGAGCGGGGCCTCGCCGTACATCTCCTCCATCAGTCGCAGCGCGGTGAGCGCATATTGCCGGTCCTCGTCGTGCAGCGCGCGGCGCAGCTCTTTAAGCGATTTGTCCCGTTCGGTCGCGGCCAGGCCGATCAGCGCAGCCGTGCGCAGGTGCGGCGCAGCGCTGATCGACGCGACTTTTCGATAGATTCGTCCGGCGTCCTGCGGCTGCATGTTCGCGATGAGCAACTCGGCGGCGCGCATCATGGCGGCGAGCGCCGCGTCGCGGATTTCCTCGTCGTTGCCGCGCGCGGCGCGCTCGAGCGTGGAGATGCTCGCCTCGCCGGCGACCTCGCCGAGCGTCGCGAGCGCCGCCAGAGCGACGCGGCGATCCGGATCGCGCGTCAGCTCGGCCAGGCGCATCACCGGGGCTCGCGAGTCGGCCCGGCGCAGGTCACCGACGACGCGCGTCGCCGAAGGATGCGCGGAGATGGCCGCCAGCAGCGCGACGCGCCGCTCGGCGTCGGCGGCGCCGGCCAGCGCGCGCAGCAGCGCCTGCACGGTCTCCTCGCCGCCGATCGATTGCAGCGCCCGGCGGGCCGCCTCGGCGACAAGCGGGTCGGCGTCGCCCAGCAGCGCGCTCAGGCCAGGCAGGCTCTCCGGCCCGGCGATTCGTTCGAGCTGTCGCAGCATCCAGAGCCGTGCGGCGAGCGGCGCGCGCGAGTCGAGCCGGGCCAGGATCGCGCGGCAGAGCGCTTCGCGTTGCGGCGCCGCGTCCGGCCGGGCTGCGTAAAAACACATGCGCTGAAAATCCTGCTGCGGCTGCTCGCGCTGGGTGATGTCGGCCGCGCCCATGCCGGGGAGCAGCGCGACGATCACGCGGTCATAGGCGGATTGGAAGCCCTCCGCCGTGCGCGGCGGGGCGGGCGCGTCGCCGCTGAGTTCGCGCGTGAGCGCCTGAACCTCGGGCGAAGTCTGCTTCGACGGGTCGTACCCGGTCGGCCCGGGCGCCGCGCAGCCGGCGAGGGCGAGCAGGGCGGCGTATCGTGCGATGCGCGTGATCCACTTCACGTGCGTTCTCCTGCGAAAGGCTGAGCAACGCTGATTGTCAGACGTACGTGCGCCACGGAGCGCGCTTGACGCGATCGAGCAGCCGGGCGGCGCCGTCGTCGCCCACAAGCTCCTCGCGCCGCGCGTTCCAGCGCAGCGGCCGGCCCGTCCAGTACGCGATGTTGCCGAGATGGCAGACGCTGACGCTGCGGCAGCCGATCTCGACGTCGGCGATCGGGCGGCGGCGCGAGCGGATGCAGTCGAGCCAGTTTTGCTGATGGCTGTCGCTGGCGTAGAGGCGCGTTTCGTTCGGGCCGATGGGCACGCTCGCCAGCTCGTCGGGCCAGGTTTTCAGGTATCCGCGATTGACCTCGACCTTGCCGTCCGTCCCGGTGAACAGCACGCCGTTGGCCCCACCGTGGAACATCGTCACGCCGCTGGCGTACTTGTACGTGAGCGTCTCGCCCTTTTCGGGGTCGGGCGTCTCGCGCACGTCGGGCACGCGCTTCGGCGGGACGATCTCGAGCGGACCGGTGTCGTCGGCGCCCATGCCCCACTGTGCGATGTCGAAGTGATGCGCGCCCCAATCGGTCATCATTCCGCCGGAATAATCGCGAATGTGCCGCCAGCCGCCGCCGTAGTCGCCGCTGCAGCGTTCGTGGTTGTAGGGTTGCCACGGCGCGGGGCCGAGCCAGCGGTTCCAGTCGAAGCCGTCGGGGATCGGCTCCTCGGGGAGATACTTGTCGCGCGAGGGGCCCGCGATTCCGACATGAACGGTCTGGAGCTTGCCGATTCGGCCGTTGCGCACCATCTCGCACGCGAAGCGGAATTTCGCGTCGCTGCGCTGCTGGCTGCCGGTCTGAAAGACGCGGCCGTAGGCGCGGGCGGCGCGCACCATTTCGCGCGCTTCGCGGATGGTCAGCGCCAGCGGCTTCTCGCAGTAGACGTCCTTGCCGGCCCGGCAGGCGGCGATCGCGATGGCCGCGTGCCAGTGGTCCGGCACGGCGATCAGCACGGCGTCGATGTCCGGGCGCGCCAGCAGCAGCTCGAATTCGTTGTAGGTCTCGCAGCCGTCGTACGTCCCGGCGCCCGTTTCGGCGGCGTAGTGCGTCAACGCGCGTTTGGCGGCGGCCTCGCGCTTGGTTCGATCGACGTCGCAGATGGCGACGAGCTCGACTTCCGGGTTGCCGAGGAACCAATCGACGTGCCCCCCGCCCTGGTTGCCGACGCCGATGATGCCGAGAGAGATTCGATCGCCGGCGGCTCGACGGCCCGCCCGCCCCAGCGCCCGCGCGGAGACGAACCACGGCGCGGCCGCGGCGATCAGCGAGGCGCGCAGCAGACCGCGGCGGCTGAGACGCGCGTCGGCGGCGCGGGACGAGCGCGCCGGGCGCGGCGCGGGCGGCCGGTCGCCCGGACGTCCCGCGGATGAGCGGCGCGCGGTGCTCGGATGATGCGAGGCGCTTGGCGAGGACATCGTCGCTCCACGTACGTTTTCGCATTGCGGAGGCACGCGCCGCCGCCGGCCGGTGCCCGCGACGACACGTTACCCGCGCCGGGGACGCGACGAAATGCCCCCGCGGCGGATTCGTCGCGGGTCGATGTCAGGTCGATACGGTCGGCGCGGGGTGCAGCTTTCTCCAGCGGCGGCTTTGGTACCAGTGAAAGATCACGGGCAGCAGCAGGTCGATCACCTCGTCCGCCACCAGCAGGCCGCCCAGCACGGGGGCGGCCATCGGCTTCATGACTTCGGCGCCCACGCCGGTCGCCCACAGCATCGGCATCAGGCCGACGATCGCGACACCCTCGGTCATGAGCTTCGGCCGCAGGCGATGCACTGCGCCGGCGATGATCGCGTCGCGCAGCTCGCCGGGCGAGGCGATGTTGGCGAGTCCGCCGCGGTTGTTGATGGCGTCGTGCAGGTAGACCAGCATGACGATGCCGGTCTGCGTGGCCATGCCGAAGCAGGCGATGTAGCCCACCCAGACGGCGACGCTGAAGTTGAAACCGAAGAGGCTTTGGAAAATCACGCCGCCGACCAGCGCGCCGGGCACGGCCAGGATGATGAGCAGCGCATCGCGGAAGTCGTTGAACGTCATGTACAGAATTACGAAAATCAGCAGGATTACCATCGGAAAGACGATCTGGAGCGTTTTTCGGGCGCGGACCTGGTGCTCGAACTGGCCGCTCCACTCGATGAAGAAGCCGGGCGGCAGCTTGACCTTTTCGGCGACGGCGGCCTGGGCCTCCTCCACAAAGCCGACGATGTCGCGGTCGCGCACGTTGAGCTGCACGTAGGCGCGCAACATGCCGTTTTCGCTCTTGATGACGCTTGGCCCTTCGACGACGTGGATGTCGGCGACTTCCGTGATCGGAATCTGATACGCGTCGCCGGCGGGCATGTCGCCGGCGGCCGCGGCCATGCCGGGGGACGCCGGGCCGGACGGCGGGGCGGGGCCGCGGCGGCCGGTGACCAGAATTCTGCGGAGCGCATCCTCGGTTTGCCAGAAATCGCGCGCGTAGCGGACGCGGACGGGGAAGCGCTGTCGTCCCTCGACCGTCACGGTGATCGTCTTGCCGCCCATGGCGACCTCGACGGCCTCCTGAATGTCGGCGACATTGACGCCGTAGCGGGCGGCCTTCTCGCGGTCGATGTCCACCTGGAGGTAGCTGCGGCCGACGATCTGATCGGGGAACACGTCGACCGCGCCGGGAACGCCGCGCAGAACGCCGGCGATTTCGTTCGCGACGGTTTGAATGCCGGGGGATTTGGTCCCAGCCGCGCCGGGCGCGGAAGCGCTCGTGGCCGCGCCGCCCGGGCCTGCGTCGCCGGGGATTTCGACGTCCTCCTGGCGCGGGCCGTAGACCTTGACGCCGATCATCGTGCGGACGCCGGTGGCGAGCATGTCGACGCGGTTGATGATTGGCTGGGTCCAGATGTTGCCCCAGCCGGGCATCTGAAGCTCGCTGTCCATTTCCTTGACCAGATCGGTTTTGAGCTTGTGCCACAAGAAGATGGACTTTGCGAATTCCTTTTCGCGCGCGGCGCGAATGGGTTGCAGATCTTCGTCGGCGACGGCGCGGGCGAGCAGCCCGGCGCCGCGGGCATGTGCTCGCAGCGCCGCGAGCAGCGACCAGACCATCGTTCCGCCGGCCTGGTCTTCAAGCTCCCAGTTGAGCACTTTGACGCGCTGGACCCATTCCGCGTTCAGTCGCGCTTCGAAACGCGCGAAGAGGCGGCCGACGAGCGACTCTCGTTCCGCCCCGAGTGCGGTCATGAGCGTGTCGCGCAGCGTGAGCCACGCGGACGGCGGCAAAAGCAGCAGGTCGGTCGATTTGTCGACCACGCCGAGCGTGGACAGCCGATCCGTCGCCGAATTGATCAGGCCGGTCATCTCTTCGCGGCGCTGCACTTCCACGAGCAGCAGGCCGTGATCCGCGACGAGCGACTGTACGAGCGAACGAAGCTCGTCGGCGGACGGCTCGCGGCGCAGGGCGTGTTTCGTGCGGAAGTGGTCGAGCAGGTCGTTCAGCGTCGCGGCGACGAGCGTTCCGGCGACGACCGGCTTGAATTCGATCTGGCGGCGCGACGCGAGGTCGCGCATGGCGCCGTCGAACTGTGTCACGGCGTCCATCGTGGCGCCGTCGAGCAGCGCCTTCCGCTCGTCCGCGATCATGGAGTCGAAGGCGGGCGTCAGGTCGCCGCCGAACAATTCGAAGATCCGCTGATACGCCGCGCGCCGGCTCATTTCCCCGCCCGAACCGAGCCGGCTGGCCGCGGCCACCAGAATGGGGTCGGCGGAGCGCAGCGCGACGGCCTGGTCGGGCCGGTCGGCGAGCGGCGAATCCGGCGCGGCGCGCAGGCGTTCCCACACCGCGGCCGCATCGGAAAGCGCCTGGAGCGGCTTGATGTTGGCGTCGTCCGCCAGACCGGGCAGCTCGAGCAGGGCGGTCAGCGCGGCGCGCGCGGCCTCCGAAGCGTTGCGCAAATCGGCGTGGCGCGCATCGCGCGACTTGAGCAATCCGTCCTGCAACATGCGTTCGTAAAGCCGGCGCGCCTCGGCCTGGGCGTCGCCGTATTCGATTTTCCGCCGCGGCCACCACTCCTTGGGCCGGAGCGTGACGACCGTCTCGACCATGTCGATGCCGGAGGGATCGGTGGGCGTGTCGGCGCGGCCGACCTTGCCGACGACCTGATCCACCTCGGGGAAGCCGCGCATGATCTCGTCGCGGACGCGGATGTCGTCGCCGGCTTCGGCGATGGAGACGCGCGGCACGGTGACGGGCATGTCCATGATGCTGCCTTCGTCGAGCGGCGGCATGAACTCGCGGCCGAGCTTCGGGAAGCTCCACGACCACAGCGCGGTCGCGGCCAGAAGCCCGAACGCGAGCGACTTGCCCCAGAAGCGGCGAAAGAAGACGGTTCCGAAGAACAGCGCGAGCGCCAGGACGACGAGAAAGAGCGCCGTGCTGCCGACGAATCCGGCCCCGATGAGGAAGAGGAAGCCGACGAACCAGATGCCGGCCGCGGGGACGTGCATGAGCCACGTGAGCACGGGCTTGTAGATGTGGATGAAGCTGCGGACGATCCAGTTTTCCTCCTCCCTGCGCAAGCGGCCCTTGATGAGAATGGGAATGACGGCGGGCACGAACGTGACGGCGAGGATGGCGACGCCGACCATCGCGAACGACTTGGTGAAGGCGAGCGGGTGAAACATCTTGCCTTCCTGTCCGCTGAGCGCGAAGACGGGCAGGAAGGAGATGAGCATGATCATGACGGCGAAGAAGATCGGCTTGCCAACGAGCCGGCAGGCCCGGACGACCGCTTCGGTGGTGTCGCCAGTGATGCGAATGGGCGCAAGGCCGGCGCGGGTCTCGCCGGCCGCGCCGGCGGCGTGCTCGCGGGTCAGCTCGTGCGTCGCGTTCTCGACCATGACGACGGCGGCGTCGACGAGGATGCCGATGGAGATGGCGATTCCGGACAACGACATGATGTTGCTGGGAATTCCGAGGTAATACATCAGGATGAACGCGATAAGCACGGCCAGCGGGAGCGTGCTGCACACGACGATGGCGCTGCGGAGGTGCGTCAGGATGAGCAGGACGGCGATGCTGGCGATGATGATCTCTTCGCGAAGCGTGGCGACGAGCGTGTGGATGGCGCCTTCGATCAGGCGCGTGCGGTCGTAGAACGGGACGATTCGGACGCCCTTGGGCAATCCGGGCTGAAGCTGCTCGATGCGCTGTTTGATGGCCTGTGTGACGGTGAGCGGATTTTCGCCGAAGCGCATCATGACGACGCCGCCGACCGCCTCGCCGCCGTTCTTTTCGAGCATGCTGCGGCGATATTCCGGGCCGAGCTGCACGGCGGCGACGTTTCGGACGTAGATGGGGACGCCGTTGCGCTCGGCGACGATGACTTTCTCGATGTCGGCGGTCCCGCGCAGCCAGCCGACGCCGCGAATGAGGTATTCGGCGTTTGTTTCGAAATAGACTTTGCCGCCGACGGCGATGTTGCTGCGCGATACGGCGTTGAAGACCGACCCGAGCGAAATGTCGTAGGCGCGCAGCTTGTCGGGATCGACGTCGATCTGGTATTCGCGCACGAAGCCGCCGACGCTCGACACCTGCGCGACGCCATTCACGTAGAGCTGGTAGCGGACGTACCAATCCTGAATGGCGCGCAGCTCGTCGACGCTGTAGCCATCGCCTTCGACGGTATACCAGAATACCTGTCCGAGCGCGGTGGCGTCGGGAGCAAGGTAGGGCACGACGCCGGGGGGCAGAAACGTGCCGGCGATGTTCAGCCGTTCGAGCACGCGCGTGCGGGCGAAGTAGAAGTCGGACTTCTCGTCGAAGATGATGTTGATCATCGAGAAGTTGAATTCGCTGGCCGAACGGATGGCCTTGACGCCGGCGAGGCCCTGGAGGTTCACGGAAAGGGGGTAGGTGATCTGGTCGTCGATTTCCTGGGGCGAGCGGCCCATCCAGTCGGTGAAGACGATGACCTGGTTTTCGGAGAGGTCGGGGATGGCGTCGATCGGCGTCCGCAGCACGCAGTAGACGCCCCAGACGGCGACGGCGGCCGTCAGCAGGATGACGACGAAGCGATTGCGGATGCAGTACTCGATCAGGCGGGGGATCATTTCTCACCACGTGTGCATGGAGAGTACAGAGCATGCAGCGCGCGGCAAGACCGGAATTCGAGCGCGATTCGCTTCTCGACGCGCGGCGCGATTGTGGACATGTGCGAGTTCACTCGTGCTCGTGCTCCGCGTGGCCGAGCGATCCGTCTCCGCTCGCGCCGAAATACTGGGCGCTGGCGGCCGGGTTCAGGCGATTTTCCGCGTCGACGAGGAACGAGCCGGCCGTCGCGATCCGGTCGCCGCGCTGCAGGCCGGAGACGACCGGGTAGAATTCGCCCGCGCGGCGGCCGAGCTTCACCTCGATCATGTCGAACGTGCCCGGTTCGCTCTCGCGGTAGACGATCTTGCGCGTGCCGGTGTTGATTACCGCGCTGGCGGGCACGGCCAGCGACTTGTCGGCGCGAACGAATTTGAGCGGGAAGTTGTCGATCGGGCAGAGCTCCGGCCTCTCGAAGAGGCGGCCGGGGGCGATCGGACAGTAATATCCGGTGGCGTATTCGTCCTGTTCGCGCGCGTTTTTCGTGGCGATCGTGTCGCGGATCACGCCGCACTTGGGCATGTCGCTGCCCATGTAGGGATTGGCGAGTTCCTCGCCGCTTTGGACCCACTCCGCCTCGACCATGGGGCAGTAGGCGACGTAGAGCGGCTCGCCGGGCGGCGGCTGATCGCGGAGCAGCTCGATGACTTTCGCGCTGAGCGACTTGAGCAGCCCGCGCTGGGCGGCGATGTCCTTTCCCTGGAGCGTGGCGGCCTCGTCGGCGATCTTTCGAGCCTGTGCCGCGACCGTTCCGGGTGCGCTGCGGGCCAACTCGCCGGCCTCCCGCACGAGCGCGGCGAGCGCGGCGGCGTCGGCCTTGTCGCTGACGAAGGCGGTCGAGAGCGCGAGGTAGGCGCGCGCCAGAGCGCCGGTCGCCGGCGAGCCGGCTTCGGCCGGGCCGGTCGTCGCGGGCGCGGAGGTCGACGGCGGCTCGATCTCGGTGATTTGTCCGACCGGCGCGCGGATGATCGCGTGCGCGTACATGCCGGGCTTGAGCTTGAAGTCGGGGTTGCTGATTTCGACGCGGGCCGAGACGGTTCGCGTCGCCGGATCGACCTGATAGGCGATGAACGTGATTCGGCCGGCGAAGACTTCGTTGGGATAGGCGGTGCTGGTGACTTCCACCGCGGCGCCGACGTGAATTCCGCCGCTCTCATCCTCGAAGATCTTGGCCTGCATCCAGACGCGGCTGAGATCGGCGACGGTGTACAGGTCGCCGCCCTCGTCGACGTAGTGGCCTTCGAGCACGCTCTTTTCGGTGACGAAGCCGGCGATGGGCGAGTAGACGGTCAGGTGCGTCTCGACCGTGCCGCGCTTGAGAATCTCGTCGATCTGCTCCGCCGTAATGCCCCACAACAGGAGCTTCTGCTTCGCGGCTTCGAGCAGCGACTCGTTCGTGCTCGCGGCGAAGCGGTCGGCGCTGGGCGAGTCCTTCATGCGAGCCGCAGCCGACAGCAGCTCCTGCTGCGCGGTGAGCAGCTCCGGGCTGTAGATCCAGACCAGCGGATCGCCCTGCTCGACGTGCTGGCCGACGTAGTTGACGAAAAGCCGGTCGACGCGCCCCTTGATGCGGGCGGCGATGAACTTCCGCCGCGTCTCGTCATATTCGACGATGCCGACCGTGCGCACTTCGCGGCTCAACAGCCGGTATTCGACGGGCGAAGTCGCGATGCGGCCGATCTGCACCTTTTGCGGGGTCAGGTTTTGGCGTGCCAGTACGCCGACGGGCAGTTCGGCGGCGGCGGACTTGGCGCGTTTGGCCAGCGGCATTCCGCAGATCGGGCAACTGCCCGGCTCGGCACGGATGATGTTCGGATGCATCGGGCAGTAGAACTCGACGTCGGCTGCGGCCACCATGTCGGCGGCGCGGGCCGGCCGGCGCCAGCGGTCGTAGTAGTTCGTGATGTTTTCCCAGTAGCCGACGACGAATCCGACGATCACCATCAGGAAGATGAACCGAAGCCGGACGTTGAGAATCTCGATAAACAGCCAGATTCGCCGCAGGATGGAAGGCTTTCCTGCGGGCGGGGCTGCGGTTCCACCATCGGCCATGGGAGGCTCTCCGTCGTCGCTCTCATCCCCGCGCGGTTCGCGACGTTGTGAACGGCCTGCGCTGTGCGGGGAGTGTTGTGGCATTCGCGATCGCGCCCGCGGCTATGGGCGGCCGGGCGGCGCGCCGCTCTGCCCGGTGTGGCCGTTGGCGCCGGGCGCGACGGCGGCCATTACAGCGGGCAACTCGCGATCCTCGTCCAGCCGGCTGAGCACGCAATGGCAGGTCGTCGCATCGGTCATGTGTACGAGCGACCAGTCGCCGACGGCGACGGCGTGGCCGCGATGTTTTCCGACGATGCAGTCGCGATCTTCGTGCGTGCCGAATTGTTCCTTCAGCACCGGCGGATGGAACAGGACGCAGAGCATTTCGCCGTCGCGGGCGTAGCGCGCCGCCACGCCGGGCTTGGGACCGAAATGGAGCGTATAGATCGCGGCGCGCTGGAAACCGCCGGGCAGCGTCTCGGGAATGGCGAAGTTGAGGTTTCTGCCGAAACGCCTCGCTTCGGCGGGTGTGACTTCCTGCGCGTTGTAGAGCCGCATGAACCGGTCGAATGCGGCCGGCGCGTCGACTCTCACGGCGTCGAGCAGGGCGGCGAAGTTGATCGACGCGGCCTCGGCCCGATTGGCGCCGCCGCTCCATGGCAGCGTGAAGAGACCCAGTCCGATCGCCGCAAGGAGGACGGCCGCGACGGAGGCCATGCGGCGGAGCGAGAAAAGTACGGGGCCGCGCTGCGGTTGCGAGAGCACGCCGAACGGCCGCGCGTCGCGAGCGGAGTCGAGTCGCGCTGTGACGGCGGGCCAGAGCGCGTGCGGGACCGCGTGTGTCTCGCGCGGCGCCAGATGCGCGACCACTCGGCGAAGCGAGTCCAACTCGTCGGCGCAGGTTGTGCAGATGGCGAGATGCGCCTCGACGCCCTGGCGGACATCCCGCGGCGCCTCGCCGTCGAGATACGAACCGAGCCACCCTGAGGTCTCGGCGCAATTCATTGCGACGTTACTCCGCGCGAACTCCGGCCCTCGTTCGGCAGCGCGGCGCCCGGGCCTTGCGAGGAGGGGGCACGCGGCTCGGCCGAACGGGGGGAGCAGCCGGTTGTTGGATGCGCTGCGGGGCGGGTTTCTTCCTCGGCCGCGTAGCCCGTTTGGAGCGCGTGGCGGATGCGCTGGCGGGCCCGATTCAGGCGGGAGGCGACGGTTCCGGCGGCGATACCGCTAATTTCCGCGATTGCGGCGTAATCCAGCCCTTCCTGGTAGCGCAGGATGAGCATGGCTCGATCTTCGGGCGACGCCGCCGCCAGCGCCGCGTCCACGTCGATGCGCAGCGCCTCGCGGCCGTCGCCGTTGCCGTCCGTGGGCGGGGCCGTGCGTCGCGCGAGGGCCGCTCGGCCGGTGGCCTTTCGGCGCAGGAACTGAAGCGCCTCGTTTACGGCGATGCGGTAGAGCCAGGTTGCGATCGTGGAGCGCTGGTCGAACTGGGCGATGCGCGTGAACGCGTGGACATAGGTTTCCTGGGCGAGGTCGAATGCGTCGTCGGCGTTATGGGTCATTCGGAGCAGCAGCCGATGGATTCGCTCGGAGGTGCGGGCGTAAAGCTCGTGCTGCGCGGCGCGATCGCCGCGTTGGCAGCCTGCGACGAGCTGATCATCGGTGAGGTTCTGGGCCACGCGCTTCCGCTGTGCCGAGCCGGATCCGGCGTTCGTCTACACGAACCGTAGTGTAGTCGGCCCGCGCTGCGGCGACAGGGGTTGCAGGAGTGCGCCGGGGGGCGGCGCGCCATGCTGGACGCGGCGGGGCGGCGAGCGCCGCTGCTGCGAACGATATGCCCGCTCGAGCGCGGTCGCCCGCGCCGGCCGCGGTTACCGGCCTGCGGGGAGGAAGACGAAGTCGGATTCGGGAATCTCTTTGCCCCACGTCGTGTCGTGTTTTCCGCCGTCGTCTTTCAGGTCTTTCGCGACGCTGTAGAGGATGGGTTTGTCGCCGTCGACGCGGTAGATGAACGGTGCGGCGCTCCACGGATCGGTGCCGAATTCCTTGACGACTTGTGGCGGCAAGTCCTTCAGGGCGGCCGGCCAGCGGCCTTTCTCGTCGTGGTAGGCGAGGATTTCGTACATCAAACGCGTGCCGCGGCGTTCGGTCACGATGCGTACGCGGAGTTCGTACGCCCGGACCACCTGGACGATGAAGATCTTGAGCAAAAAATCAGCTTCGCTTGTTTCGCTTTCAATGCCGGCCAGCCGCTCGATCGTGTCCGGCCGGTGCTGCTTGTCGCAAATCTCTCGCATGCGCGCGAAGTGGCGCTGCGCGGTTTCGAGCGTGCGCTTCGGGTCGGTCCTGGCGAACACGGCTCGGGCGTTGTCGATCGCTTTCGCGTCGGTGATGAAGAAATCGAGGCTGACCGGGCCGCGTTCGGGCGCGGCGATTGCCTGCAAGATCGAGTAGATCGAAGCCTCCTCGCCGCGCAGCTCCGCGCTGAACGGCGGAATGGGCCGGTCGGTCTCCGCGAGCATTTTCAGCACCGCCTTTCGATCGGCGGCGCTCCACACGCCGGCGGCGACCGCGTCGCGAAGCGTCGCGTACGCCATCGCGCGCATGGCGGTGCCGACGAGGCACGAGATCAGCATCGGGTCGCGATAGTGCTGGTTGGACGCGCCGAGCACGGCCCGCACGGCGGCGATCAGTTCGGCCGGGTCGGGATTGCCGTCCGGGGCGCGCCAGGCGCTTTCGAGGACGCCCTTGGCGCAGTCGCGCTGCAACGACAAGTCCGGGAGCAGGAGGTTGAGCATCGTGGCCTGGTCGCCGGGCTTGGCCGGGGCGTTAGTTTTGAAGAGCGCGAAGGGCTTTCCGGCTGCTTCGCACCAGTCGTGGCGCGACTGCTTCGTTGCATTCCAGGCGGCTTCCCAGTCGGGGTGCTGAGCCGGGTCCCACGGTTCGACCGGCGTGCGCCAATCTCCGTTGGTGATCGGCCCGCG
>CAZHIE010000059.1:21063-22949 GCA_964532435.1 uncultured Planctomycetales bacterium | reverse complement strand
CGGCCGCGCGGGGGCGCGGGCCGCTACGATGCGCCGCTACGGGGCGATTGCCGCCATCAGGCCGAAGTGGCCGCAGCCGGGGCCTTCTTTTCGGAATGAGTAGAACACGTCGTTGCGGCAGAGCGTGCAGACGTCGGCGGACGCGATCGATTCCGGCCGCAACCCGGCGGCGGCGAGCAATGCGCGGTTCGCTTCCCACAGGTCAAAGTACATTCGCCCGTCGCGCCGGGCAAAGCAGCGCTCGCGCTGCGGCAGATCCGCCGCGGCCGCGTAGACGTCCTCACGTACTTCGTAGCAGCAGGGGCCGGCGCCCGGGCCGATGAACGCGAGCAGGTCGTCCGGCCGACATCCGTATGCGTCGCGCATCGCCGCGATCAGCAGCGGCGCGATGCGCGCGACCGTGCAGCGCCAACTCGCGTGAGCCAGTCCGAGCGCGCGGCGATGCGAATCGAAAATCAGGATCAGCGGGCAATCGGCCGAGAACGTCATCAGCGGCACGCCGGGCTGATTGGTCAGCGCGCCGTCGAAGCCTTCGAGCGGCCCGGCCGCGCGCTGCGCATCGACGAGCGCCAGGCGGGTCTGATGAACCTGCACGCAGTGACAAAGCCGGCTGGGGTCGAGGCCGAGGTCTGTCGCCATTTGAGCCCGGTTCGCGGCGCGCTGCGGGGCGCGGTCGTCGAGCCGCGCGGATACGTCGAGCGGGCGCGTGGAGAGCGCGGCGATGAGGCCTGGGGGCGCGTGCGGCAGGCGGGCATAGCGGCGATCGCCGACGTGGAAGAAGTCCAGCATCGGCGGGGCTATTCCTTGGAGCCGGGCCAGAGCCAGCGCAGCACCTCGCGCGTGTTGTACCACGACTTTTGCAGGCCGTTGCGGTAGGGCGGGCGGCGCGGCTCGGGCACGTTGCCCGCCTCGGCGAAGAGGTGCTCGCGATTTTCCTCGACCCACGTCGTCCACGCCTGCGCGTCGCAAAAGGCGGTGTGGCCGGTGAGCGCGACGAGCGACGATTCGGCTTCATGCACAACAGCGTGCTCGTTGTCCTCGAGCGCGGCGATGAGCGCCTTGAGCACGTCTTCGTCGCGGAATTGGGCCAGTCCGCGGGCGGCCGCGACGCGGACGTGCCGTTCGGCGTCGTTGCGCAGGCGATCGAGCAGCGTCGTTCGCGCCAGTGGGAGCGAATCGGCCGGCGCCTGGCCGCGCGCGAGCAATTGTGCGACGCCGACGGCGGCGTCCCAGCGGCAGACGGCTTCGGGCGGGCGGACCTCGGCGGGCGGCTGGGTGCGGTAGTTGAGCAGTTTGAGGAGCGTTTCGGTCGCGCGCGGGTCGCCGCTGGCGGTAAGCGCGCGGATGGCGACGCAGCGCGACTGCGGATCGGATTCGAGCAGCGCGATGGCGATGAAGCCGCGGACGGCCCAATCGCTGCCGACCTGCTTGCTTTTGGCGACGCGCGACGCGGCGTCGCGGCGGACGTCGGGGTCTTCGGCCGAGACGGCCACGAGCATGTATTGCTGCGGCGTGCGGCGCGGGGAGAAGAGCGACTTCACGCCGGTGTCGAGCTGCGCCTCGCTGCAACCCGGGAGTGCGGCGAGCAGAAGGAGCGTCGTGACGCCGAGCATCGCCGATGCAATCGCCGAGCGCCGGAAGCGCCGACGCGCGGCATGCCGATCAGAGCCGCGAGCGTAAGCGAGCGCGACGTGTTGATCAGAGCCGCGAGCGTACGCGAGCGCGGCGTGCGGCGTGAGTTGCGGGTTACTGCTTGCAGACGCCTGCGTCATCGGCCTGTAGCGCGGGGCGCGTGTTCCAAACGAACCCGCAACCGCGGCCGAGCGCTTCGCTCCCTGACGGTCGCGGCTCTGAAATGCGCGGCTCTGAAATGCGAAGCTCTGAAA
>CAZHIE010000059.1:18727-20963 GCA_964532435.1 uncultured Planctomycetales bacterium | reverse complement strand
GCGCGGCTCTGAAATGCGAAGCTCTGAAACGCGCGGGACGGAAACTCGCCTCGCCGCGCCACGCTGCCTCGATACGTTCTCATCCGTCGGCCAGCTCCATTGCAGACCCGACATACTGCTCCGCCGAGACGAGGGCCACGTCGGCGATCGGCTCGCGGAGAAATCGCGAGCCGACGCGGCGAAATCGCTCGACGTTGTCGCTCACGAAGCACCGCAGGCTACCGGCTCGTCCGGTCGCGTTCAACAACCGCTCGTCGACGAGACGCGCTCGCACCGCCGCCGCGGTCTCCTCGCCCGAGTCGACAATCGCGGTGTCGGGGCCGAGGAATTCGGCGATCGCGCCGCGCAACAGCGGATAATGCGTGCAGCCCAGAACGACCACGCGCGCCCCGTCGTCGCGCAGCGGCCGGAGATATTGCTCGACCGCCATGCGCACGAGCGGATCGTGTTCGTCGCGCCCCTCTTCGACCAGCGGGACGAGCAGCGGGCAGGCCCGCGCCAGCACGTGCTGCGCCGACGTCAGCGCGCGAATCGCCGCCGGATAGCTGCCGCTTGCGATGGTCGCCTCGGTGCCCATGACGGCGATGGGCCGGCCGGCTGCGAGCTTCACCGCGGCGGCGGCGCCCGGCTCGACCACGCCGACGACGGGCGTGGGCAGCGCGGCGGCCAGTCCGGGCAGCGCCACGGCGCTGGCTGTATTGCACGCGACGACGATCAATTTCGGGTCGAATTGCAGCAGAAAGCGCGCGATTTCCAGCGAGAAGTGCAGCACGGTCGCGGGCGACTTCGCGCCCCACGGGACGCGCGCGGTGTCGCCGAAATAGATCAGGTCTTCGGCGGGAAGCAGGCGGCGCAGGCAGCGCACGACCGACAGGCCGCCGATGCCGGAATCGAAAACCGCGATGGGAGCCGTGCTCATGCGTGTCGTCCTTGACGCGAGAACCGGTGAAACGCGCTTCATGCAACCGGCATTCTAACCGCTCGCGCCGGATTTCCGAATTCCCGCTTCGCGCTTCATCTGCCGCTGGGTCGGCGCCAGGATCGTGGGGAGCATCGGCGTCCCGCCGGTGCGAGTCTGTTCGCAACGATCGAACGTCGGGCTTTCGCACCGGCGAGACGCCGATGCTCCCCGTTGTCCCCGCGATTCTGACGCCGACCCTTTGCGGCCTCCGCCGCGGCGCGGTGCAATCTCCGCCGTGAACGTCGTGCGGACCATCGCCGAAGCCCGCGCCGCCGTGTCGGCCGCCCGCGCCGCCGGCCGGCGCATCGGTCTGGTCCCCACGATGGGCGCACTGCACGCCGGGCACGTCTCGCTGATCGACGCGGCGCGGCGCGACGGTCTATTTGCGGTCGTCAGCATTTTCGTGAACCCGGCGCAATTCGGGCCGAACGAGGATTTCGCCCGCTATCCGCGCGACGAGGAAGGCGATTTGCGCGCCTGCCGCGCGGCCGGCGTCGAGCTCGTTTTTGCGCCGAGCGCGGCCGAGATGTATCCGCGTGCGGATTTGCGGGAGAGCGATTTCGCCGGCGGGTTGACGACCATTCGCGTTCGAAAGCTCACGGACACGTTGTGCGGCCCGTTTCGCCCGGGGCATTTCGACGGCGTCGCGCTCGTCGTGGCCAAGCTGCTTAAAATCGTCACGCCCGATCGCGCGTATTTCGGGCGCAAGGACGCGCAGCAGCTTGCCGTGATTCGCCGGATGGTCGCCGACCTGAACATGGCGACCGAAATCGTCGGCTGCCCGATCGTGCGCGAGGCGGACGGGCTGGCGCTTTCGAGCCGGAATGCGTACTTGTCCGCCGACGAGCGGCGGCGGGCGCTGTCGCTTTGCGCCGCGCTGCGCGAGGCGGGCACGCGGATCGGCGCCGGCGAGCGCGACGCGGGCGCGATCGAGCGCGGCATGTTCCAGACTCTCTCGGCCGCCGCCCCGACGAAGATCGATTACGCGAGCGTGGTCGACGCGCTGACGCTTCAGCCGGTCGCGACGATCGACCGGGCCGTATTGGTGGCGGTTGCGGTGTATTTCGGCAGGACGCGGCTGATCGATAATTTGGAGTGCGCGGGGGCCGCGACTGGATAGAGACTGAGAGCGGGAGAGAGGCGGCGTGGTCCAGGCGTTGAAACGCCTGGCAACCAACGTGCGCCCTGCCGGGCGATGGGGGTGAATTCCGGAACGGCGGACCCGCGCGAGGACACGCGGGCGCGGTTCGCGGACCTCGTCGGGGAGTCTTTCCG
>CAZHIE010000059.1:0-18627 GCA_964532435.1 uncultured Planctomycetales bacterium | reverse complement strand
GGTTTTCCCGGGTGATTCCGCGTCTATCTCCGTACCGAAGAGACCCGCCTGAGGACAGGCGGGCTCGTTCGCGGGTCGGTCGCATCTTCGAATTCTGTCGCAATCCTTCGACGGCGCGCCACTATTCTGCATGCAGCCGGCCCGCGCCCGCCGGGCGGCTTTGCCGGCCGGGCCCGGCGGGCGGTTCATGGGCGGAGGACATGGCGCCACGGGACGACGAGCTTATCGCGGGTTGCCTGGATGGGCGGCCCGACGACTTCCGCCTGCTGATCGGGCGGTACGAGCCGGCGCTGCGCGCCTATGTCACGGCGCGCCTCGCCGGCGCGGAGTCGGCCGACGAGGTCGTGCAGGAGTCCTTTGTGCGGGCGTTTTTTGGGCTGAGCCGGCTGCGCAAGCGCGGCGCGCTCGTCTCGTGGCTGCTCGGGATCGCGACCCGTGTCATCCGCGAGCAGCGCCGCTCGCGCCGCCCGCGGATGGTCGGGGATGAGGTCGCCGCGGCGCGGCCGGCGCCCGCGCCGGCGGCGGCGACGGAATCCGCCTGGCTGACGCCGGCGGTGGTCGGCCTGCCCGCGGCGTTTCGAGAGGTCGTGCTGTTGAGATACTGGGTCGGCCTGAGTTGTGCGGAGATCGCCGGGCTGCTCGGCCTGCCGCTCGGAACGGTGACCAAGCGGCTCTCGCGCGCATATGAGCTATTGCGGACCGCGCGCGATTGCGGCGAGACCGCCGACGGCCGCCGCGAGGTGTCGCCATGAACTGCCATGATTGCCGGGAGGCGCTCGTGCTGCGGCGCGAGGGGCTGCTCAGCCCCGCGGCCGCCGCGGCGCTGGCCGAACACGTCGGTCGCTGCGAAGCCTGCCGCCGCGCGGAGCGCGACTACGGCGACTTGCACGCGGCGTTGACCGCGCCGCGCGAGAGCAGCGCGCGGGCCGACCTTGCCTCGGCGATCATGGCCGACATCCACAATCGAAAACGACGAAAGGAACAATCCACCATGTGGACAAGTCATGCATTTCGCAACATGGGAATCATCGGCGTTGCCGCGGCCGCGGTCGCCGCGTTCGTGCTCTTCTGGCCCGGCGCCGGCGGCACGCGCGCCGGCCTGGCTTTGGCCGACGTGGTCGAGCACGTTCGCACGGCGCGGACGCTTTCGATGCGGCAGTCGATGGAGATCGAGGGCCAGCCGCCGGTAACCGCTCAGTATTACGTGCTCGACGGCAGCATCATCCGCGCCGAGTTGCCGAACGGTCGCATCATGATCGCCGACGAGCGCGAGCGGCGCGGGCTGCTGCTCATTCCCGCCGAGCGCCGCGCCGTGCAGATCATCCCCGATGAGTCCGGCGAGGCGATCATGCTCTACGACTGGCTGCGCGGCCTGCGCGAGCGCTCGGCCGACGAAGTCTCGCGCGAGCAGCGCGACGGGCGGACGCTGCTGGTCTTCCGCGTGCGCGACGGCGACGAGCGCCTGACCGTCTGGGCGGATGAGCAGAGCGGGCTGCCGGTGCGGATCGAGTCGCCGTGGCGCGTGGCCGGCGCCGACCGCGCGCTGGGCCGGTCGATCATCAGCGACATCGCGTTCGACGCGCCGCTCGATGCGGCGCTGTTCGAGCTTCAGCCGCCGGAGGGCTACACGCTCCAGCCGCCGTCGGGCGATCCGCAGACGGCGTTTGTATCGACGGGCCGGCGGATGTTGAAGATTCTGATGGCCTGCACGATCCACGAGCAGGAGAACGGGGCGTGGCCCGCCGCGCTGACCGAGCTGGAGCGCTACGGGATTACGGCGGACATGCTGCGCAATCCGGCCCGGCCGCAGTTCGACCCCGGCTTCGTGTACATCCGCCCGGAGGGCGCGATGGACCCGGCGCGAGTCGTGCTGTACGAGGCGCACGGCGCCTGGGACGGCGGCGCGTTCGTCGGGTTTCAGGATGGGCACGTCGAGCAGATCGCCAGCGAAGAGCGCTTCCAGCGCCTGCTCGCGGGCGGAGCGCCCTGAGGGCGGTTGGCCCGCGCGGGGCGAGCGGGCGGCGGCGTGTCTTTCTGTCGAATCTTCGCGCGCCCGACAGCCCCGCGTTGACATCCTCGCGCGCCGGGCGGTAGGTTGCCGATCAGAGCGAGTCGGGCGGCGTACGTGCGCGAGAATGCGCCGCTGCCGATTCTCGCCGCGGCCGGCCTCGCGCGATTGCGCCGCGCCCGCGGACACAACCATCTGCCGATCGGCGAGAGACCATGCGCGTGATTCGTCGGTTCGTCCCTGGCGCGCTGCCGTGCCTGCTGGCCTGCGCGTTGTTTTCGGTTGCGCCGGCGGAGGCGCAAATTCGTCCAACGGCGATTCGCGGGGCCACGATTTTCACCGGCGAAGGCCCGCCGATCGAAGACGCCACGATCCAGTTCTCGTCCGGCAAGATTTCCGAACTCGCCCGCAAGGTCGATGTGGGCCTGCTGGCCAAAAAGATCGACGGCAAGGGCAAGTTCCTCACGCCCGGCTTCATCGACGTGTACGGCGACGTCGCGCTTCGCACGACCAGCGCGGCCGGCCGGCCGACCGCCCGCGCCTACGACGCGTTCGACCGTTTCGCGCGCGACGAGATGCGCGAGGCCCTGGCGCAGGGGGTTACGTTCGCGTTCCTGCCGGCGCACACGGGCGCGGGGTTCGGCGGCGTCGGCGCGGTGGTGAAGCTGGCGGCCGGCCTGCCCGAAGACGAGGTGCTGGTTCGCGACAACGTGGCGATGTGCGCGTCGGTGGGGGGCGGGCGCGGCGTGTCGCCGGTGGCGCGCGTCACGTCGGTGGTCGCGCTGCGCCGCGCGTTTCAGGAGGCAAAGGACTACCGCAAGGCGATCGAAGATTACGAGGAAGAGCTGAAGGAATACGAGAAGAAGGTGGCCGAGCGGGCCGAGAAGCAGGCCAAAGAGGCGCCGGCCGACGGCAAGCCCGCCGACGGGAAAAAGGACGAGAAGGGCAAGCCGGGCGGCGGTCCGCCCAGGGGCCGCCCCGACGCGCCGAAGGCCGAGCAGCCCAAACCGGCGGAGCCTCCGCCGGGTGGCGAGGCAAAGCCGGCCGAGAAGAAGGAAGAACTGAAGAAGCCGGTCGAGCAGCCCAAGGACCGCAACAAGGAAGCGCTGCTCAAAGTGATCGACGGCGAAATGCCGCTGCGCATCGAGGCCCATCGTCCGCAGGACATTCTCAATTGC
This sequence comes from uncultured Planctomycetales bacterium, assembly GCA_964532435.1. Taxonomy (GTDB): domain Bacteria; phylum Planctomycetota; class Phycisphaerae; order UBA1845; family Fen-1342; genus CAZHIE01. The sequence goes on along the minus strand of CAZHIE010000059.1, from coordinate 15,441 downwards.
GTCGACCTGGCCGAGCAGTTCGGCCTCTCCCTCATCATTGAAGGCGCGACCGGCGCGCCGCTCGTCGCGGATCGCCTCGCCGAGCGCAAGGTGCGTGTCGTCCTCGGCCTGAGTTCCGGCGTGCTGCTCTACGACGCCGGGCCGCAGCGCTTCGCCGCTGCCGCGGCCGCCGCGCAGCTCGAAAGGGCCGGCGTCGAGGTCTATCTCGGCAGCGGTCCGGTAACGCAGGAGACGCCGGCCCCGCGGCTGGCGCTCGGCTTGGCGCGTTGCATCGGCGAGGGCCTTTCGCCGGACGCCGCGCTCGAGCGACTGACCAGCCGGGCTGCCCGCCTGCTGGGAATCGAGAAAAAGGCGGGCACGCTCGCGCCCGGTATGCCGGCGGACTTTGTGGTGTGGAGCGGGCACCCGCTGTCGCCGGGCGCTCACGTCGAAATGGTCTATCTCGGCGGGCGGGAAGTATACGATATAGCGTCGCAGGACGCGGGGGCGGATGACGATGATGCCGATGGCGAGGAATAGGCGTGCCGCGCTCATGGGAGCCCCGAATGCCTGACGCGCTGCGATCGTGCCGACGCGTTTCGGCGGTGGCCGGCGTACTGCTGGCGCTTGCCGGCGGCGCCGCCGTCGCGCAGGTGCGCGCCGTGGTGGGCGGCTCGTATATCGCGCCGGATGGATCGATTCACGAGGGCGGCGCGATTCTCATTCGCGACGGAAAGATCGGCCGCGTCGTGCCGAGCGCTCCCGCCGACGTTCCGGCGGATGCGTATGCCGGCGCCGTCGTCTGCCCCGGGCTGGTTGATTGCTGGTCCGCGCTCAGCGCCTGGGGGCAGCTTCAGGAAACACAGGATCCGCTTCAGCCGCGCGCCCGCGCGGCCGACGCGCTCGATCGCCATCATCGCCACCTGGGCGAAGCGCTGCGGGCCGGCGTGACGACGTTCGCGCTTCTTCCCAGTGAGCGTAACCTGATCGGCGGCTCGGTCGCGATCTGTCAGACCAGCGGCGCCGGCGGGGCGGCGCAATTGCTGGCGAGCGAGAATCCGCCCGTTTCGATCTCGCTCTCGCCGGCCGCGTTTCAGCCCGATCGCGAGCCGACGTCGCGCTCCGGCGCGATCGGCGTGCTGCGCGACGCGCTGGACAGCGCCGCGCGGGGCGGCGCGGGCGATCCGCTGGCCGGCGTCGTCGGCGGAAAGGCGTCGGTCTTGATGGTCGCTCCGACCGGCGCGGACGTGCTCGCCGCGCTGGAGCTGGCGGGCGATCGAAAGCTCAAGCTCGTTCTGCGGCACGACGCGGACGCGCGCGACGTGGCGTCGAGCGTCGAGCGCGGGCAGATCGTCGTCGTCGGCCCGCTGCCGCTCGACAGCCCGCGGCGTCGCGCGCGGGCGGCGGCGCTGTTTGAGGCCGCCGGCGCGAACGTCGCGATCTGCGGCATGTTGCCGGCGGGGCCGGCCGACGGCCTGCGCATCGGCGCGGCGACGGCGGCGTCGGCGGGGCTTTCGCCGGAGGCGGCGCGGCGCGCGATCACGATTGCGGCGGCCGAAGTTTTGGGCGTGGGGGATCAGTTGGGCAGCATTCGGGAAGGCGCGCGGGCCGACCTGGTCGTCTTCACCGGGGATCCGCTGGACATGCGTTCGCGTGTGCTGGCAGTGTACGCAGGCGGGCAGCGCGTCTATGTCGCGCCGCCCGCGAAGGAGTGACTCTGATGTGGTCGGCTCGAGCCCGGGCGGCTGTGCTGGGCGCTGGATTGGCGATGGCAGTTGCGTCCGCGGGCGGGGCGGAGCGCGCCGCCGGCAAGGCGATCGTCGTCAAGGCGCAGCGCGCCTACACGATGACCGGCGCGCCGCTGGATGGCGTGACGATTCTGATTGTCGACGGCAAGATTTCGGCACTCGGCCCCGATATCGACGTTCCCGACGACGCGCGCGAGTATGTCTTCCGCGAGGGCGTCGTCACGCCGGGATTGATCGACGCGAATTGCGTCATCGATCCGGAGATCGCCGAGCAGAGCACGATTGCCGGCTTCTACTGCCCGCTGTGTCAGGCCGCGCATGAGCGTCACGCGCTCACCAGCGACGATCGCGCCGACCGGTGCGCCGTCTGTCAGCAGGCCCATGCGCATCATCCGCCGGTCGATGGGCGGCGCCAGCCGTCGCTCTTCGGCGGCGTCGCCCGCGCGCTCGCCGCCTCGGAACACGGCGAAGAGGGCCACACATGCAGCCCGGCGTGCAGCGGCCCGCAGAGCGCCGCTGATGTGGACACGCTGCTGGCGAGCGGGCCGTCGGCCAGCCTGACCTGGGCGGAGCATTCGTCGGAAGTCGTGCCGCATCGGCTCGTGATCGACTCGGTGAACCTGCTCTCCTCCGATTTCAAGCGGCTGGCCCGCGGCGGCGTGACGACCGTCTACGTCGCGCCCGATTCGGCCAGCGTGATCGGCGAGCGCGGCGCGATCGTCAAGACCGCCGGACCGCTCAAGCAGCGCATCGTCCGCCGCGCCGACGCGGTGAAGGCGTCGATGGGGTCGGACCCCAGCTCGCGCGGCCGCGGCAACAATCTGCCGCCCGCGTATGGCCCGGCGCCGACGGTCTTCACGCGCCGCCCGACGACGCGCATGGGCGTCGATTTCGTTTTCCGAAAGGCGTTTTACGACGCGCGCCTGGCCGCCGCGGGCAAGCCGCTGCGCGGCGCGGATCAGCCGCCGCTCGGGGCTGTGCCCGCGTTGAACGAAATCGCCACGGGCAAGATTCCGCTGCGGATTCAGGCGCGCATGCAGCACGACATTTTCAGCGCCCTGCGCCTGGCGAAGGAATTCGGCCTGAAGTTCACGTTGGAAGAGGCGACCGAGGCGTATCAGTGCCTGCCGGAGCTTAAGGCCGCGGGCGTGCCGATCATCTACGGGCCGATCTACGACACGCCGGCCGGCTTCCGCGCGTTCACGGGCGAAGCGGAAGACGCGCGGCTGGCGACGCCCCGCGCGCTGTACGAGAACGGCATTCGCTTCGCGCTGTCGGCGCAGGAATTCCGCGATGAGGACGGCCTGGTGCGGCAGGGGGCGTATGCGGCTCGTTACGGCCTGCCGGCGGACGAGGCCTTGCGCGCGATGACGGTCGTTCCGGCCGAACTGCTCGGCCTTTCGGGCGAAGTGGGCGTTCTGTCGCCGCGCGCCGCGGGCGACCTGGTGGTGTGGAGCGGCGAGCCGCTGATGGCCGAGAGCCGCCCGCTGCTGGTCATGATCGACGGTCGCGTGGTGTGGAAGGAATGAGCGGGGCGGGCGGTCGCGAGCGGCCGTCCGCGGTCGAGTTTTCGCAGCGCAGCAGCGACGGAGGAAGATCCCATCGTCATTCAACAGTTTCGCCGAAACGCGTCGCGCGACCGGGGCCGGACGGCGTGCAGAAACGCTGGTGATCGGCGCTGCGGTCGGCCGCCGGCGCTTGTTTTCTCATCGGTCCTGCTCGCGGTGGCCGCACTCGGCTCTTCGGCGGCGCTTGCCGCGCCGCCGCCGGAGCACGTGGCGCTGAAGAATGCGCGCATCCTGACGATCTCCGGCGGCCCGATCGACAAGGGCACGATCCTCATTCACCGCGGCAAGATTCAGGCCGTCGGCACGGACGTCGAAGTGCCGTACGACGCGCGCGTCTTCGACCTGGCGGGCAAGACGGTCATGCCGGGCCTGATCGTCGCGCATACGCCGCGCGGCACGGACATTCCCAACGAGAATCGCCCCGTCACGCCGCAGCTCGACGTGGCGGATTCGCTCGACCCGTCGCAGCTCTTCTTCGAAGAATGCCTGCGGCTCGGGCACACGGCCGTCCACGTCATCCCCGGCAACAACACGATCGTCGGCGGGCTGGGGCGCGTGGTGCGGCCGATCGGCCTGTCGGTTCCGGACATGACGATCGCCGAGGGCGCTTTTCTCAAGCTCTCCGTCACGCCGCGCTTCGATCAGGACCGCATGAGCCAGCTTGCGACGCTGCGCGAGACCTTCCTGGAGCTCGACGATTATCTCAATCGCCTGGCCGAGCAGCGCTACGAGGAAAAGCGAAAGGAAGACAAGAAGGACGTCGACGTCGGACCGGCCGAGGCGAAGAAGCGCGGCAAGGATCTGATCGAGGCGTCGCATGTCGACGATCAGCACCGCAATCTGCTGCGGCTGCGCGGCGGCACGGTGCGCGTTCTCGGCGAGGACGGCCGCGCGCTGTTCAACCCGCTGGGCGCGTTCGTCTATTGCGGCGCGGCGACGGACGTCGCGCCCGCGCTGAAGTTCGCGAAGGAAAACGGCTTCGCCGATCGCGTGGTGCTCGTTCTGGGGACGGAGTGCTACAAGGCGATGGCGGAACTGAAGGCCGCGGCCCGCCCGGTCGTGCTTCCGCCCGAGCTGGTGCATCGCGAGACCGATCCCTTGACCGGCGAAGTCCGCGAGATTTCGTTCGTGCGGAAATTCGCGGAAGAGGGGCTGATCTTCGCGCTCTCGCCGGGCGGCGACGACTCGCTCGGCGAGCGCATGCTGACGTATCAGGCGGCGCGCTGCGTGCGCGAAGGCGTCTCGCGCGAGGACGCGCTGCGCGCCATCACGCTCAACGCGGCGAAGGTGCTCGGCCTCGACCAGCGCCTCGGCAGCATCGAGCCGGAAAAGGACGCGCACGTCGTCGTCTTCAGCGGCGATCCGCTCGATTTCAACAGCGTCGTCGAAAAGGTTTTCATCGACGGCATCCTGGCCTATGAGCGCGAGAAGGACGTCCGTCTTCAGAAACTGCTGAGCGGCGGCAAGGACAAGTCCGAGAAGCCGGAGTGATCCCGCCGCGCGGCGATCGAGCGAGGTCTCCTGATGCGATTTGACGGCTCTGCGAAATGGCCCGGCCGGCGGCGCGCCGCGGCGCTGGCCGCCATACTGGCGCTCGCGCCCATGATGGCGGCGGCGGCCGATTCGTTCGCCATCCGCGCGCGGCTGGTGTACACGTGCGCCGCGCCGGATTCGGAGCCGATTCCCGGCGGCGTGCTCGTGGTTCGTGACGGCCGCGTCGCCGGCGTGGGCACGGACGTGCCGGCCGACCTGCCGCTGATCGACCTGCGCGACGAGGTGATCTGTCCCGGCTTCGTCGCGGCGGCCAGCTCGCTCGCCGGCACGCACGCGGGCGGCGAGTCGGTGAGCGGGAGTTATCACGCGGTCGACGCGTTCGATCGCTATGAGCGGTTGGCGGCGCCGCTGGTTCGCGGCGTGACGACGGCGCACATCGACCCCGGCGGGCATCGGCTTGTCTCCGGCGTCGGCGCGATCGTCAAGCTGGCGGGCGAGGCGGACTCCCGCGTGCTGGCGCCCTATGCGTCGCTTTGCGTCAATCTCGGCGTTTACGATCCGCCGGCGATCTACGACCCGCCGTTCGCGGCCTCGTCCGACGAGCCGATCGTGCCCGTGCGGCGGCAGCGGCCCGACTCGCGGCTTGGCCAATTGCTGGAACTCGAAGAGCGCATCGCCGCCGCGACCTCGCGCGAACCGCGGCCGCGGGCGGCGAAATTCGACGCGCATCAGTACACGTTCGCTCAATTGTGGAACGCCTCCGGCCGAGCCCCGACGCTTCGGATTCAGGCCCGCCGCGCCGCCGACATCGAGTCGGCGATCGAGTTCGCCAAGCGCGTCAATCGCCCGGCCGTGCTGGTTGGATTGGCCGAAGCCGACCTCGTTTCCGAGAAACTGGCGGACGCGAAGCTGCCGCTGATTTTCCGCGTGGAGGGGAACTTTCGATATCCCGCGCCGAATCTGGGCGGCGATCCGGACGCCTACGATCCGCAGGCGCACCGCGCGCCGCCGCTTCCCGCGCTGGCCCTGGCCGAGCCGGAGGGCGACCCCAATGGCGACGTGCGTTTTGCGGCCGTGCTGGCGCGGCGCGGCGGCATGAGCGCGGCGGACGCGCTGGCCGGCATCACGCGCGTGGCGGCCGAAGCGCTGAGCGTCGCCGACCGCGTGGGCAGTCTGGCGGCCGGCAAAGACGCCGATTTTGTGGTGCTCAACGGCGACCCGCTCGACGCGGCGACGTCGGTGCTGCGCACGTACGTGAACGGCCGGCTTGAATTCGACGCGCAGCGAGACGCTCTGCGTCGCCAGCCGGTCGCCGGCGAGCGCGTCGAGCCGCGTCAGGCGCTGGTTGTGCGGGCCGGTCGCGTGTGGGTGGGCGACGGGCGCGTGCTTTCTCCCGGCGCGGTGCTGGTGGAGGACGGGCGCATCGTCGCGGTGGGCGAAAACGTCGCGACGCCGCCGTTTGCGCGGGTGATCGACGCGGGCCCGGGCGGTTTCGTCGCGCCGGGGTTCATCGACGCGCACGGGCATCTGGGGATGGATTTCGATCGCGCCGCGCTCGGCCCCGATTTTCCGATGCACCAACTGATCGGCGCGCCGACGCTGGAATTCCTGCGCGTGGCGCGCGGCGGCGTGACGACGGTGGCGCTGACCGCCTATCGCGTCGCGCAGAACGGGGCGCGCGTTTCGGCGATCAAGACGTTCGGCCGCGACCGGCGCGACATGGTCTTGCGCGAGGTGAGCGGCATCAAGCTTTCCATGCGCGGCAAGGACGCGCTCACCGAGGTCGAAGCGCTGCGCCGCACGCTCGACGCCGCGAAGAAATACGACGAAGCCTGGAAGAAGTACGCCAAGGACGTCGAGGAGTGGGAGAAGAACAAGGGCGCCGCGGCGCCGAAGCCCAAGGGCGAGGCCGAGATCGTCGAATCCGGCAAGCCCGACCCGATCACCGGGCAGTGGGAGATTCGCGTCAGCGGCGGGCCGATCCCCGAGCCGCAGACCGGGCAGATGGCGCTCAAATTGACGGGTACGCAGATCGAAGGCCGCATCTCCGATCCCGGCTCCGGCGAAGAGGTGATGTGCAAGGGCACGCTCGACGGCGACAAGGTGCGACTGGAGGTCGACGTCGAGACCCCGATCGGCAAGCCGGTCATCACGACCACGCTCGACCGCGAAGATCACATGGGCGGCAACGTCACGGTCGGCACGTTCATGGTCGATTTCGAGGCCACGCGCACGAGCAAGGAGGCCGTCGAGTTCAAGGTGCAGCGCAAGAAGCGCGGCGGAAAGGACGGCCGGCCCGCCGCGCCAAAGATCGACGACAATTTCGAGCCGTACCGCCCGTTGCTGGCGGGGCAGATACCGGCGCTCATCGACGCCGACTCGGCGCCGCTGCTGCTGGCGGCGATCAAGCTGTTCGCCGACGAAAACAAGATTCCGATCGTGCTGCTCGATCCGCGCGACGCCGAACTCGTCGCCGATCAGCTCGCCGCGCACAAGGAGCAGGTCGGCGTGATCGCCCCGACCGACGTGGAGCGGCCGGGCCGCCGGCGCGTCTATGGCTCATTCGCGGCGTCGCTGCGGCGCATCGGCCTGCGCGTCGCGATGCAGAGCGATTCGGAAGACGGCGCGCGCAATCTTCCTCAGATGGGGCTCTACGCCGTGCGAAACGGACTGGCGCCGGACGAGGTGCTCCGCGCGCTTACGGTCGACGCGGCCAAGATTCTCAAGCTCGATGATCGCGTCGGGACGCTCGAGCCCGGCCGCGACGGCGACCTGGTGATTTCGGCCGGCCATCCGTTCGAGGCCGGCGGTCGCATCGAGCGCGTATTCGTATCGGGGCGGGAGGTGCCGAATGAGTAGCAGCCTGTTTCTCTTCGCGCGGATGGGGCCGGCGACGTTTGCCGCGGCCGCGCGCCGGATTCCGCTCGCCGCCGTGGCGCTTGCCGCGCTCTTCGGCGCGGCGGCCGCGACGGCCGGGCCGGGCCCGGACGCGGCGAACGTCGGCGATCGTCTGCCCGACACGGCGGCGCCGGCGACGCTCGCCTTCCGCGTGGCGAAGGTCGTCGTGCTCGACGACGGCGACACGATCGTCGACGACGCGGTCGTGCTGGTGAAAGACGGGAAGATCGAGCGCGTCGGCCCCGCGTCGAAGGTGGCGATTCCCGCCGGCTATCGCGTGCTGGAATTCGGCGAGCGCTGGCTGGTCCCCGGCTTGGTCGACGGCCACAACCACACGGCCGGCAGCCTCGGCGACCTGAACGACATGGTCTATCAGAGCAACCCCGGCCTCGACACGCGCGCGACGATCGAGCCGGACAATGCGCTCATCAAGAAAGCCCGCACCGGCGGCGTCACCACCGTCATGCTCATCCCCGGCAGCGGCACGAACATGAGCGGATTCGGCACGGTGTGCAAGACGGCCGGCAAGGCGCCGGACGAGGTCATCGTGCGCTCGCCCGGCTCGCTGAAGATCGCGCAGGCCGGCAATCCCGAGTGGTACATGGGCGGCAACGGGCGCAGCTTCATGAACTGGAACACGCGGCAGACGTTGCTGAAGGCGCGTGCGTATCACGAGAAGTGGCTCGCGTACGAAGCGGCGGTCGCCGCGGGCAAGCCGGCGGAGAAGCCCGATTTCGACCCCATCTGGGACAACTTCCGCGCGTTGTTTCAGCGTAAGTATCCCGCGACGGTGCATACGCAGATTTACCAGGTCGTCCTGGCGACGCTCACGCTGCTGCCGGCCGAAATGAAGGTCTGGACCGTCACCGACCACAGCACGTTCGACGCGTGGAAGCTCGCGTCGGTGGCGAATGCGACGGACGCGTTCACGATTTGCGGTCCGCGCGCCTTCCACTTCGACACCACGGCGCGGCGGATGATCGGCGTGGCCGTCGGCTGGGCCAAGAACGGGCGGCCCAACCTGGGCATCAACACCGACGCGCCGGTCATCCCGCAGGAGGAGCTTTCGTACCAGTCCACGATGGGGTGCTGGTACGGCTGGCTGCCGTACGACGCGCTGAAGGGCGTCACGTCGGCGCCCGCGCGCTCGCTGGGCCTGTTCGACCGACTCGGCAGCATCGAGGCCGGCAAGGACGCCGATTTCGGCATCTGGACCGGCGACCCCATCGACCCGCGCTCGGCCTGTCTGATGCTCGTCGTCAACGGCAAGATCGCGTACGACGGCACGAACGTCCGGCGGCGCTTCTAGGTTTAGGAATGACCAGGCACTCGGCGAGAACGATCATGGCGCACGTCGCGCAAGGGAATCTGAGTACACGTCGTGCGGGCTGCCGGGCGCGCGGCTGCGTCGGCCGCCGGGTGCTCGTTGCCGTCGGCGTCCTGCTTCCTTCGGTCTGGGGAGTTCTCCCCTTCGTGCCTACGTGCCTCCGTTCCTCCGTGCCTTCCGCGGTCGCCGCCCCGCCGGCCGACGAATCCGACGAGCGCTTCACCGTCATCAAGGCCGGCAAGATCATCACGAACGCCGGCAAGGACATCCGCGACGGCGTGATCGTCATCGCCAACGGAAAGATTCGGAACGTCGGCAGCGGGATCGAGTATCCCGGCAACGCCGAAGTGATCGACGCGCACGATCGCGTCGTCATGCCGGGGATCATCCTTGCGCAGACGCGCTACGGCCTGAGCGGCTATGACCGCAACGGCGTGCATAGCAACTACAACGTCTCCGAAGAATGGACGATCGACGACGAGGCGCTGCGCCGCATGTTGGACGCGGGCGTCACCGCGGCCGCGTTCATTCCCGCGGGGCAGGGCATTCCCGGTCTGGCCGCGGTGTATCGCACGGGCGGGCCGGCCGAGCAGCGACTGCTTGTGCCGTCGGCCTATCTTCGCAGTAGCGCCGACAAGCGCGTTCTGCTCGACTCGTTCGCCAAGGCGCAGGCCGAAATCGACAAGGTGGACAAGGCGAAGAAGGACTTCGAGGAGCAGCAGAAGAAGGCCGCGGCTACGCAGCCGGCGCCGGCCAGTCAACCCGCGCCGCCGCCGGGCAGCCAGCCCGCGAGCGCGCCATCGCCGGTCGTCGCCGCGCAGCAGGTATTCTCTCCGCCGCCGATCGATCCGAAGATGCAGGGTCTGGTCGATCTTCTGCAGAAGAAGGAAGGCGCGTGGATCTGGCTGGAGCTTCGCAGCGCCAGCGAGTTCGTCCACCTGGCCGACGTGCTCAAGAAGCACCCGGTCGCGTACGCGTATGGCGGCCGCAATTTCGTGCAGAGCGATCTGTACCGCGTGGTGGACAAGCTGGGCGAGGCCAAGGCGCGCATCGCGCTCTTCCCGACCGTGAACCGCGTGCCGTATTCGATCGAGCGCTATCCGCTGGTGCAGCAGCTTGCCGACGCCGGCTGCGAGGTGTCGCTGCTGCCGCAGGGCGATTTTCCGCAGGAGTTCGAGCGCCTGCGCACGCGGACGGCCGAGCTTGTCCGCGAAGGCTGGGCGCGCGAAGCCGCGCTCAAGGCGCTCACGCTCAACCCGGCGAAACTGCTCGGCATCGAAAAGCGCTTCGGCTCGATCGAAAAGGACAAGGACGCCGACCTGATATTCCTCGACGCCGATCCGCTCCGGCCGGGGTCGGACGTGCGCGAGGTGATGATCGGCGGGACCATCGTGCGTAAGGTGACGAAGTGATGAAACGGCGCGTCCGAGCGTTCCACGGGGATTGGTCGGGGTCGCGCCGCGGCCTCTGGTGCGCGGCGCTGGCTTGGGCGGCGCTGCTGGGTTGCTGCGCGACGCTTGTCGCGCAACCCGATGAGCCGCCGACGCCCCCTGCGCCGCAGCCCGTTCCGGAGTCTCAGCCGGAGTCGCAACCCGCTTCGCAACCGGCATCGCAGCCCGCCTCGCGCCCGGATTCGCAACCGTCGTCCGGCCCGGCCAGCCGGCCGGGGCATGGGCACGGCAAGTCGGCCAGTTCGCCGACCAGCACGGCCGCGAGCACGTCGACCTCTTCGTCCACCTCGACGTCGAGCCAGGCGGCCGACGAGAAGAAGAAGGATCGTTACTCGGCCGTGATCAACGCGCGCGTCCACACCGTGACGGGGCCGACGCTGCCGCGCGCCACGGTGCTCGCCAAGAACGGCAAGATCGTCGCGCTCGGGTCGGAGGTGCGCCTGCCGCCGGAGTGCGAGGTCGTGGACGCCGACGGCATGGAGGTGTATCCCGGCCTCGTCGCTGCCGGCGCGGGCGGCATCCACGGCGCGGGCAATCCGGCCGACACGACCGACGTCTACGGCCTGAACATGAACATCGCGCTGGCGGGCGGCATCACGACGGCGATCAGCGGAAACGTCGCGGCCAAGCTTTCGTTCGGCCTGACCGACGAGATGATCGTCAACAACAATCTCTACATTCCGATCGACTACGCGCGGCGCCGCCCGATCGAGCGGGCGCAGATGCGGGCCGAGCTGGATAAGGTGCGCGGGTATCTGCGCGAGCTGGCGACGTTCGAGCGCGAGAAGGCGACGAACAAGGATTTGCAGCCGCCGGATAAGGCGTTTCTGCGGGACCGTTTCGAGAATTACCGCAAGCTGTTGACGCACGAGGCGATCGCGTCGGCCAGCGCCGGCGCGGCGCAGGATCTTCGCGACCTGGCCGAGCTGGCCGAGGAATTCGGCTTTCTGCTGGTCATCCGCGGGGCGCACGAGGGCTGGCTGGTGGCGACGGAGCTGGCGCGGGCGGGCTGCCGCGTGGTCATCACGCCGCGCCAGGACATCGAACCCGACGAGCGCACGAATCGCCCGAACGGCAGCACGATCGAAAACGCGCGCATCCTGTTCGAGCACGGCGTGCCGGTCGCGGTCGTGCCGCCGGTCGTGAACATCACGACGTGGGGCGTCGGCGGGCGCGACCTGCTGCACCTCAACATGGAAGCGGCGTTCACGGTGCGCGGCGGAATGGACAATGACGACGCGCTCCGCACCGTGACGATCGACGCGGCGCGCGTGCTGGGCATCGAAGATCGCGTCGGCTCGCTGGAAGTGGGCAAGGACGCCGACATGATCGTGTGCGACGGCGACATTCTCTATTACATGACGCAGGTGCATTACACCATCGTCAACGGCCGCGTCGCATACGAGAAGAAGAAGGACACGCTCTACGCGCACATCCGCCCGAACCGCAAGCCGGAGCTCGCGCAGTTCGACGATCTATGGCCGCGGAAGCTGGAGTGGCCGGAAGAGCGGGAGTAGGGAACTTGCGTTCTCGTGGCACCGGATCGCCCGTTGCTATCAGCGTGTGCGTTCTGACGCCTGTCGTAGAAATTCGAGTGCTTGGTGGACACCGCGGAGGCCGCGCGCTACATAAAGTAGTGTCAGCGTCGAAAATGCACCCTTCGACGCGCAGCCAGCCAGAGTTATAGCACCGAATTGTCTAAGCGTAGCTTCACTCAGCAGTACGCCGGACAGAAGGCATAACGGTCCGAACGCGCCAAAGAGTCTCTCGATGTATGACACCGCGCGGGAGGCAAGAAATCTGCGCCTGGATCGCGAGGCGCCAACGACCTCACTTGGGCTCGACCCGCGGAGCAGCATCGTAGGCGATGGCTGACCTTGGCAAAGCGTGCGTCCGACCACGAAGTCGCGTAGCAGTGCTGGAACATTGGCGGCGGCGAGCGTCAGTAAGCATAGGCCCAGGATCATCACTTCTGCGGAAAACGAACCCAATGACATCGTGTGGACCCCGTAGGCCGCGATCGCAAGCGGTTGTAGAATGACATGGCCGAGGTTATCGACGTATTCTCCGGCTAAGTTTTCAGTCCGTATGTCGCTTACATGTCGCCAGTATCGCGCGAGTTCCCCATCAGAGTAGTCCAGAAGAATCGACACCTGTAGCAGAGATGCACCGATCACTAGCGAGCTGACGGCGGCACCGTCGCTGACGTAGCAGAGAATCGCCGTGATAAGTAAGCCACAACTCAGAGCCGAGACCGCGTTAGCGCTTAGTCCGGCAGCGATGAAAACGGTTGTGCAATACGGCGAAATCTTGCGGTAGACATACCGTCCTATCAAACGGTCACGACTCAGCTTGTCCGGTGGCTGACATATCAGTCGCAGTTGCGCCGTCGAGACCATGTGCGGAATCCCCAGGAGTCGTTGCGAATGAAGCGTTGCGAGGTGCTACGTTGGCATCGGCGCCGCGCCGAGCAACGGATGCGAACACGACCATGATGGCCGCGAACAGAGCCCCGCCGACCCACAACCAGAACGCGGCGCTCCAACCAAATCGATCGGAGAGATAACCGGACCCAAACCCGGTAATTACGGCACCCCAGTAGCCCATCATATCGATAGTCCCGGCAACGGACGAGGCGCGTTGCGAGCCCGCGTCCGACGGAATCGCCGCCACGAGAATAGCGTGTGGGCCAAAGGCGAAAAAACCTGAGCAAAGAAGGCAGGCGGCCGCCATTTGCCATGATGATCTGGCGAAAACGCTAAAGGCAAGGCACGTGCCGGCTAGGATGCAGAGCATCGCAACCGCAATGGGCTCTCTCCCGCCGCGAAAGCACCGGTCCGCCAACCAAACTGCGCAAATTGCACCGAGCGCGCCTGATGAGGGGAACGCCACGAGCTGAAATGCGGTGACGAATGAGGCATTCGCCCGGTCTTCAAGAATGTATGATGGTGCCCAAGAGATGAAGCCGTAACGAACGACGTTGAGGCCGAGGAGCGCAAGCCCCACAAACCATACGTATGGTCGCCGGCACGTGTCCGCACCTGCGACCGCCAAACGAACGAAAAAGCCGGACGCCCTTGAAGGCGTCACCGGCTGCCTGGAAATGTGCCGAGAAGCCATTGTGCGCGTTGAGAGAAGCCATACACCCGCAATTATCACACATAGGGCCCCAGGTACGGCGAATACGTAGCGCCACTCCATCGCCCAAAGCACGGCGGTTGCTAGCGCGACCGAAATGGCACCGCCTACGATGTAGGACGTCGCCAACCGGCCTGCGACAAGTCCACGTGCATTCTCTGGAAACTCGCTCGCAATCAGGCGGATCATTGGGCCCCAACCCATCGACTGGGCGCAACCATTCACTGCCCACAATACAGCCATCGGCAGTACGATTCCACCAGTAAGCGGATAAAGTAAGTTGCACATCGCACTACCGCAAAGGCCGAGCGCGATCATTCGCCGTGGATGCACCAGACTGCCGATATGGCCATTAACAAGCTGTCCGAGCGCATATGCAAAAAAGAACGCAGAGAGCACGGCCCCCAATTGCGACCGCGTAACTGGCAATGAATGAGTGAGTGCCGGTATAGCTACAGATATGTTGACACGGCACAGGTAGTATGCTGCATAGGTAATCCACATCGCGCCTAGGAGGCCGACGGGGTAATCAGCGCGCATGGTGCCGCTGGCGGCTGTATGCGCATTACGCATCCGTTGAGTCCCTGTGCGGCGCTTGTGAGCCGCGAATACTCAGCTTAATCCGTGTCGAAGACTGGCGCGGCCAGTAAGGGCAAACGATGACTGAACCTCCAAGCGTTGTCATCGTATCGAGCGCTGCGTCGATGTCGACCTTGGTATGGCTAGCACTTTCGAGAAGGATCGTCGGGCGAATCCGAAGCACATTCGGTAGCGGAGAGTAAGATTCTTGGGGAACCACGACGTCTACAAAGCGGATGGATCGTGCGATCTCGGCGCGCTCATCGAACGCGAGGATGGGTCGCGGCTTTCGCTCCATCACGGCCTCGTCGGTGAGGATGCCAACAATTGATACTCCGCCCGGGCCGGCGATCTGTTGGGCGTTTCTAAGCATCTGAATGTGCCCGGAGTGAAGAATGTCGAGAACGTAGTAAGAGTAGACGATTGTCACGTGGTGCTCACAAGCGTGGTGCCTGCGACAAGCGGCGTAAGGGACGCACTCTGACGTGTGACCATGATACAGAGATCAGGCGATTGTGTCACGATAAAATGTGCGCACAGTGTTGCATTCTCGCCGAGCCTCGGGAATGTGTGGGAACGGAGTCGGTACCGCATGTCCATGCGGGATAGGTTGCGCCGAACATTTGTCACTCAGGAGGCATGTGACGAAGCGAAGAACGCCGCCAGGCAGCAAAGTCGCTCCGGTCGTGAACATCACGACGTGGGGCGTCGGCGGGCGCGACCTGCTGCACCTCAACATGGAAGCGGCGTTCACGGTGCGCGGCGGAATGGACAATGACGACGCGCTCCGCACCGTGACGATCGACGCGGCGCGCGTGCTGGGCATCGAAGATCGCGTCGGCTCGCTGGAAGTGGGCAAGGACGCCGACATGATCGTGTGCGACGGCGACATTCTCTATTACATGACGCAGGTGCATTACACCATCGTCAACGGCCGCGTCGCATACGAGAAGAAGAAGGACACGCTCTACGCGCACATCCGCCCGAACCGCAAGCCGGAGCTCGCGCAGTTCGACGATCTATGGCCGCGGAAGCTGGAGTGGCCGGAAGAGCGGGAGTAGGGCGGCGGCGGTGCGCGAAGCGGAGGGTGCGAGCGAGCGTTCGGAGGCGCGAGCGCTGGTGAGCGCGCGATCAGAGCCGCGAGCGTGAGCGAGCGCGACGTCCGGCACTGGCCCTGTGAAAATAGCGCACAGGCCCTCGTGCTTTTTCACCCGCAACTCAATCCGCACGGTTCGCTCGCTGACGCTCGCGGCTCTGAT
>CAZHIE010000058.1:13955-22957 GCA_964532435.1 uncultured Planctomycetales bacterium | reverse complement strand
CCGCGGCGGCATTTCACTCCTCCGTGCGGAGTCGATCCGATCGCATTGCGGTGGCGAGGTGACGAGGCACCGCAGTTTACGATCCTCTTACACATGTTAGCGTTTTGAGGCTCCGCACGGCACGCTTCCAGTGTTTTCCAGATCGGCATTCCGGAATCGCGCACGAAGCGGCTGGTTTCGGTGTTATCTACTGGCGGATCGTAGCAATCGATTGTGAACCAAACCGCTCCCGACGAAGCCGTGTTCCACGTGAAACACGCTTGCTTGCCAGGCCCGGCGCGCCCCCTCGATCGTCCCGCAGCCCCCAATAGCCGCGCGCGCCCCGCGCCGCTATAGTGCCCCATTCATCCCGGCCGGTCCCGGGATGGCGGTGACTCGGGGCGCGGGCCTCGGCAGCCGCGACCCGACCCGATACTGATTTCGACAGGTGCATGATGCGACGCATTGCGATTGCGTTCTGTGTGCTCTCGGCGGCGGCCCTGGCCATCGCCCAGACCGACCCCGCCAAACCCGCCGAACCGCCCAAGCCGGCCGACGCCGCCAAACCTGCCGACGCCGCCAAGCCTGCGGAGAACAACCCGATGAAGCCGCGCGCCCAACTCGAAACGACGCTCGGCAACATCGTCATCGAGCTCGACGGCGAAAAGGCCCCCATCACCGTGCTCAACTTCGTCAACTACGCCGAAGCCGGCTTTTACAACGGAACGATCTTCCATCGCGTCATCTCGAACTTCATGATTCAGGGCGGCGGATTCACCCCCGACCTCACCGAAAAGAAGGACGGCCTGAAGGCGCCGATTCGAAACGAATGGCGCAACGGGCTCAAAAACCAGCGCGGGACCATCTCCATGGCCCGCCTCGGCCCTCCGGCGCCCAAGAGCGCCGACTCCGCCACCGCGCAGTTCTTCATCAACGTCGTCGACAACGACCGACTCGATCGGCCGCAGGGCGACGGCGCGGCCTACGCCGTTTTCGGCAAGGTCGTCGAGGGCATGGACATCGTCGACAAGATCAAGGAAACGCCGACCAAGGAAGACTCCAAGCTGCCGATGGGCAAGGTCATTCCGGTCGAGCCTGTCGTCATCAAGAGCGTCAAGCTGCTGACGCCGTTCGACAAGGCGAAGATGGAGGCGCAGGTCGCCGTCGCCGAGAAGGCCGCGGCCGAAGCCGCCGCCATCGCCGAAAAAGCCGCCGCCGAGGCTGCCGCGGCCGCCGCCGTTGCAAAGGAGAAGGAATTGGCCGACTTCATCGCGAAGACCGAGAAGGAAACGGGCAAGAAGTTCGAGAAGACGCCGTCGGGCCTGATGTACATCGTGCTCAAGGACGGCGCCGGCGCTTCGCCCAAGCCGACCGATACGGTCGAAGTTCACTACACCGGCTGGCTGCTCGACGGCAAGCAGTTCGACAGCTCGGTCGAGCGCGGCCCGGCCAAGTTCCCATTGAACCAGGTCATCAAGGGCTGGACCGAGGGTGTCGGCATGATGAAGGTCGGCGAGAAGCGCAAGTGGATCATTCCGTCCGAGCTCGCGTACGGCAAGCAGGGCCGCCCGCCGGTCATCCCGCAGAACGCGACACTGGTGTTCGACATCGAGCTGTTGGGGATCAAGTAGGAAGAAGGCACGAAGCCACGGAGCCACGGAGACTGTGTGGCGCCGGCTAATAGCCGGCGGAATGGTAGCACCGGCTTCCAGCCGGTGCGACGACCTGTGGCATGACGTGTGTCGTGATGTGTGCCACCGGCTAGTAGCCGGCGCCACTCTCGGCGGCGGCCATACGCTTCTGAATTCTGAATTCCAACTTCCGACTTCGCCCGCGGCCGCGTTTCTGCAGGGACAGGAAGACCGATGGAAATCCGCATCTCCGAGCGCATCCGCGGGCTCGCGCCATCCGCCACGCTGGCCGTCACGACGCGCGCTAAGGAAATGGCCGCGCAGGGCGTCGACGTCATCAACTTCGGCCTCGGCGAGCCCGACTTCGACACGCCCGCGCACATCAAGGAGGCCGCCTGGAAAGCGCTTCAGGCGGGCGACACCAAATACGCCCTGCCGGTCGGCGGAAAGACGCCCCTGCGCGAAGCGCTGCGCGCCTATCTGAAGTCCCACTGCGGCCTCGACTACGCCCTGCCGCAGATTCACGTGTCCGTCGGCGCAAAGGACGCGATCCTCCAGACTTTTACGGTGCTGCTCGAAGCCGGCGACGAAGTCATCATCCCCGTGCCCTACTGGGTCAGCTATCCCGATCAGGTCCGACTGGCCGGCGGAAACCCGATCCTCGTCCCCGGCGCGGGGCGCGGCGGTCGCATCACGCCCGAGCAACTCCGCGGCGCGATCACACCCCGCACGCGCGTGCTGGTGATGAACAGCCCGTCGAACCCCAGCGGGCTGATGTACTCGGCCGACGAATTCGCCGCGCTGGCGGGCGTGCTGCGCGACACGCCGGTGCTGGTCCTCAGCGACGAGTTGTATCACCGCCTCGTGCTCGCCGGCGGCACGTGCCCCAGCTTCGCCGCCGCGCCGGGCATGTACGAACGAACGATCACGATCAACGGTTTCTCCAAGACCTACGCCATGCCCGGCTGGCGGCTCGGCTTCGCGGCCGGGCCGGCGCCGGTGATCGCGGCGATGGGTCGGCTGCAAGGGCAGACGACCAGCGGCGCGGTGAATTTTGTACAGACGGCGGCGATTGCGGCGCTGAATGGCGACCAGGCTTGCGTCGAAGAGATGCGGCGCGAATACGCGCGGCGCGGCGAAGTCATGTGGCGGGCGCTTACCGCGATACCCGGCGTGCGCTGCGAGCGGCCGGAGGGCGGGTTCGTCTGCTTCCCCGATGTGTCCGGCGTGCTGTCGCGGCTGGGCATGAAGAGCGCGGACGAATTCGCGATGGCCGTGCTGGAGCGGGCCCACGTCGCGATCGTCTCGGGCACGGCGTTCGGCTCGGCGTCGCATGTGCGGTTCAGCTTTGCCGCGAGCATGGCGCACGTCGAAGAGGGAATGCGGCGGATCGAACGGTTTCTGGCCTGACGCCCGCGAGGTGGCGCGGACGTCTTGTGGCACGGGCTTCCAGCCCGTGCAGACTGCGGCGAACCCGCCCAGATCGGCTGAACCCGCTCGCACTTCCACTACAATTCGAACATGGCATCCGCGCGCATCACGCTTCAGCAGCATTCGCCTGCCCGGAATCGCCGGCGGCGGCGCGCGCTGATCGTCGGCGGGGCATTGATCTTCGCGCTGGCCGGCCTCTTCGCGTACGAGTGGTTCACGCGCGTGCGCCAGTCGGCCGTCCGCGCGCGCGTCGCCGCCGCGCTGCGCAGTGTCTCGCAAGCCGCCGAAGCGTATGAACGCGAGAACGGCCGGCCGGCGACGCTCGACGACCTGATCGTCGCGAATCTCATCGACGTGCCTGCGCTGGCGGAGTTCTCGCGCTGCGAACCGTCGACGACGACGGGCGAGCCGGCCGCGCCGGCGGCGTGGCTTGTGCAGACGATTCCGTGTCGCGCGGTGCGCAAGGGCGAGCCGTGGGGCGGGCCGGGGGAGTTTCTCGATCGCGACCTGCCGCCGTGCCGATTCCTCCTCATGCACGATTGGCGTGTGGAGCAATTTGACGAAATTGATTTCCAGCGCGAATTTGCCGGGCGCGTGCGGCTCAGTCCGTTTCCATAGTTCCGTTCGTGCGATGATCAACGGAGTGGAGGCCGGGGGGACCGGCCCGCGGCTCGACGCGCCAAGCTCTTCAAGTGTTGTTGATCAGAAGTATGGCATCATGGGGAGTGCGGGCGAGATGCCCGCACTCCCCGCCGAAGCGATGCGGTAATTTTGACTCAGTACACTACCGGGCGCGATGCGTATGCACCCGCGAGCATGTCTTCTTCCCCGCGCCGGGGCCGCTCCGGGTGCGCGAGGCGCGGGCCGTTCGACCGCGCGATCGTTCTGCCGCCCCTTCGGGGCTGGAAGAGGGAGAAGGGGACGTTGGTCCACGGGTTGCGCGGCCGCCGGCTGCGCCGGCGGCCGCTCCACCCGTGGCTACAGTCTGGCGCCCCTTCGGGGCTGGATGCGAGAGCCAGGGTTGTTGGTAAGCAGTTGTGCATCATGGGGAGTGCGGGCGTCGCGCCCGCATTTGGCGGTCGAACAAGGTGGGCGAGATGCCCGCATTTCACCGCGGAACGAGGTGGGCGAGATGCCCGCACTCCCCACCGAAGCGATGCGGTATTATCGACTCACCAAACCAGCGACTCTCGTGCGGGGAGAGTCGTGCTGGTGAAGAGACCGGCCGGAGGCCGGCCCCCCAGTTGCGCGTCGCTCCCCAGTTGCGCGTCGCTCCCCAGGAATCGCACCGCCCCCCAGGATTCGCACTGGTCGGCCGATCCGGAAGTATGATGCGGCGATGATTTACGACATTACGCCGCCGATCACGCCGGCGCTGCACGTCTGGCCGGGGGACACGCCTCCCGCGCGCGAGGTGCTGCTGGACATGCATCATGGCGCGAACATTACGCTTTCGACGCTGCGCGCGACGGTGCATCTCGGCGCGCATGCGGACGCGCCGAGCCACTATGGCGCGGACGCGCCGACGATCGATCGCCGCGCGCTGGACTTCTACCTCGGCCCGTGCCAGGTGATCCACGTTTCGACGCCGCACGCCGCGCGAATCACGCCCTCGCAGGTGCGGGTCGAGATCGCCGCGCCGCGCGTGCTGCTGCGCACCGGCACGTTTCCGGACCCGCAGCACTGGAACACGGACTTCGCCGCGCCCGCGCCGGAACTGGTCGATTGGATGCACGCGCGGGGCGTGCGGCTGATCGGCATCGACACGCCGAGCATGGACGTGTTCGATTCGAAGGATCTGCCCGCACACCAGCGTTTCCTCGCGAACGACATGGCGATTCTCGAAGGGCTCGTGCTGCGCGACGTGCCGGAAGGGATGTACGAGCTGATCGCGCTGCCTTTGCGACTGGTCGGATTCGACGCCAGCCCGGTGCGCGCGATTCTGCGGAATTGACTCGGCGATGCGCCGCGAAGACCCGCCTGAGGACAGGCGGGCTCGGAAAGACGGAAGACCCGCCTGAGGACAGGCGGACTCGGAAAGACGGAAGACCCGCCTGAGGACAGGCGGACTCGATTTGGCGCTACCCGCCGCGCTCGCCCAATGGCGTCGCGCGGCTGCCGCTGGCGGTCGAGAGCATCTTCGCATCCAGCGTCGACTCGTCCGATTCCCAGACCAGCGGGCCGCGCACCAGGCCGAGCTGATGCTCGCGCACGCCGCGCAGCAGCAGCAGCAGCGATCCGCCCACGAGCGCGCTCGACCCGATCAGCCCGCATTCGACGATCGCGCTCGACGTCGGGCCGCGCGCGACGAACACCGCCAGCGCCAGGCCAAGCGCCGCCGCCCCACCGCAGCCGGCCGCGAACCCGCGCAGCACCGCGCGCGGCCGCAGCGGCAACATCCCCGCCAACAGCGCCGCGAGCAGCACGCCCGCGGCGACGCGCGGCAGCAGCTCGATCGGCCGGTAGGTCTGAACGCTGCCGCCCACGGCGAGCGCCTCGACGGCGGCCGCGTGAATGGCGCAACCGAACAACGCTCCGCCGTCGAGCGTGCGGTGCTGATCCTCGCCGGGCAGCGTCTGGCCGATGATGACGATTCGTCCATCGAACCAGCGGCGCAGGGTGGCGTTGTCGACATTCAGCACGTCGGCGAGTTCGACGGCGGCGTCCGCGAGCGCTCGCGCGCGCTCGATCGTGACGCGCAGGTAGTAAACGCCGTCGCCCGGAAGCAGCGCGGCGTCGCGCTCGATGCGCTGCGACTCGGCGATCTCGACGAAATCCGCGGTGCGCTCCCAGCGTTGCGTCCCGGCGGGCACGTCGCGCCGCCGATAGCGAATCGACACGCCGCGCCCCTCGATCTCCAGATCGGGGTCGGCATTGGGACGGCGTGCCGCCGAGACGGCCGCCAGCGCCAGGCCGGGCACGGGTCGCTCGAAGCCGCGCCGCAGGCAGAGCGGCACGAGCGCCTCGGCCCGCCGGCTGTCGGGGGCTGCGCCGATGAGCATCCCGAATCTCCGCGCGGCCGAGCGATATTCCGCGGCGATCTCGGGCTCCGCGTTGACGTCGACGCGCGCCGCGCCGAGCACGATCGGCGCGCGGGACGACGAGATCGCGCGGAGCAGGGGCGGATCGAATTCCTCGGCCGGCTCGCGAAAGAAGTAGTCGAATGCGATCGCGGCCGGACGCGCCCGGTTGAGCGTTTCGACGAGCCGCGCGTGGAGCAGTCGCCAGCTTCGGCGCTGCTCCTGGCGCAAGTCGGGCAGATCGGCGGAGAATCGGCCGGCTTGCAGCTCCGCAAGCGTTTTGGGGCCGAGCTGGACGAGCACGGCCGGCGCGGTTCCGCCGCCGCCCGCGATGCGGCGCGCCTCGAACAGATGCAGCACGAAAGTCATCAGCCCCAGGGCGGCGACGCACGCGCCGAAGCGGATCGCGTGGGGGTGACGGATGAACAGGCCGACCAGGGTGCGCGACGCGCGATATGCGGCGGAGCGGTCGGTGGCCGCGTCGATCGGCCGGCCGGCGACGTAGGCGTCGAGATCGCGGATGAGCGCGGCGCAATCCGGGTAGCGCTGCTGCGGCGCTTCGCTGACGCAGCGGCGGATGATCGCGGCGAGGTCGGCGGCCCGCACGATGCGGCGCTGGCGAAGCTGGGCCGCGACGAGCGCGTCGCAATGCGCGGACTTCGCCGGATCGCCCGTGACGATGTGAAACAGCAGCACGCCGAGCGCGAAAATGTCGGCCCGCCCATCGACCGACTGTCCGCTGACCTGCTCCGGGGCCATGTAGCCGAACGTGCCCAGCGCGCCCTCGTGCAGGGCGGCGTGCTCGACCGCGCCGGGCGTGTCCGGGGCGATCGGGGCGCCGTCGATGCCCAGTCTTTTGGCGATGCCGAAGTCGACGATGCGGGGCTGGCCGGCGGGGTCGATCAGGATGTTCTGCGGCTTGAGGTCGCGATGAACGACGCCCTGGTCGTGGGCATATCCGATCGCGGCGGCGACGGACTTGAGGATCGCGACGCGCTGATCGAGCGAGACGGGGCGACTTCGCAGGAAATCGCTGAGCTGCTGCCCCTCGACGAACTCCATCGAATAGAACAACGGCGGCGTGGAGAGATGCACTTCGTAGAGCGTGGCGATGTTCGGGTGGCGGAGGCGCGCGATCAGCCGCGCTTCGTTCTCGAAATAGGCCGTGCGGGTGGTCGTCTGGCCGAAGAGCACCTTGAGCGCTTCGATGCGTTCCTTGGCGTGGTGGACGGCCTTGTAGACGACACCGAACCCGCCCTCGCCGACGCGCTGGAGGATGGTGTAGCTGCGCAGTTTGGGGAAGCGCTCGCCGGCCTCGCGGCGGAAAAGCGTTCGACAAGGTTCGCAGGATTCGAGGTGCTGCTGGGCGGGCGGCTGCGCCGGCGCGGGCAACTGCTCGCGCGCCAGCGCGAGCGTCGCTTCGCGATGCGGGCAAAATGGCGAACCGCGGACGGCCATGGCTGCACGACTTGGCAGGTTCGTGAACGTCATCCGGACAACCGCGCTGGCGAAGGTCGCGCGCGACCGGCGGCGCTCGTTGTATCCGCATCCGCCGCGCGGGCACAAGCGGGCGCGGGGCAGTCGGAATCGTCGAAGTCAGAAATTAGAATGAAGAATTCAGAAGTCGGAAGTCCGGGAGATCGGCGTGGAAGTGGAGCCGGGGGCGGCTGCGCGGCGGAGCGATACGAGCCCGCCTGTCCTCGGCGGGTTCTTTCTGGCGACGGGGAAACCCGCGTGAGGACACGCGGCCTTGGTGCGGGCGAGCATTCCGCCGCCCGCGCTGGGGGCGACGAGGTGTTACGCGTCGCCGCCGGCTGTCGTTTCGGACTTTGGGGGGCGGGTCATCAGTTCGGTGATGGCGACCAGCGGCGGCTTGCGCTCGAAGAGCACCTCGTAGACCGCCTCGGTGATTGGCATGTCGATGCGCATGCGGCGGGCGAGTTCGAGGACCGCGCGGGTGGTGGGGATGCCCTCGATAACGGACGAAGTTTCGCGCTGCACGGTCTCGGCATCGGCGCCCTGGCCGATGCGTTCGCCGGCGCTGCGGTTTCGTCCGAGCGGCGAGACGCAGGTGGTCACGAGGTCGCCGACGCCGGCGAGCCCGACGAACGTCTCGGGACGCGCCCCGAGGGCCGTTCCGAGGCGGGTGATCTCGACCAGCCCGCGCGTGACGAGCGCGGCTTTCGCGTTGTCGCCGGCGTGCAGGCCGTCGAGGATTCCCGCGGCGAGCGCGACGACGTTCTTGACAGCGCCGCCCAGCTCGACGCCGATCACGTCGGCGCTGGTGTAGATGCGAAACCACGACGTGCTCATGGCCGACTGCACCAGCTCCGCGGCGTGGGGGTGACGGCTGGCGACGACGACGGTTGCGGGGAGGCATCGGGCCAGCTCCGGCGCGATGCTCGGGCCGGAAAGCGCCACGAGCGAAGCGCTGGGGGCGAATTCGGCGATGATCTCGCTGGGCCGGCGAAAACTGGCGACTTCGAGCCCTTTGGTCGCGCTGCAGATCGGCGCTTCGGGCGGTACGGAGGGTCCGAGCCGCGCCCACGTCGCGCGCAGATGCTGCGTCGGGACGGCGGAGACGATCAGCTCCGTTCCGTGCAGCGCCGCGGCGGCGTCGAGGGTGGGGCGGATGCGCAGCGAGAGCTTCATGCCGGGCAGGTAGGCGCGGTTTTCGCCGTGGAATTGCAGCTCGCGAACGTGCTCCTCGCGCCGGCCGAGCATCGCGACGTGAATGCCGTTGGACGCGAGCACCTGAGCGCAGATCGTGCCCATCGCGCCGGTTCCGATCACGGTGGCTTTGGTCAGCATTCGCGGCGCGCTCCGTGCTCCCTGTGGGCGCGCGCATTGTAGCATCGGGGCGCGGAGCTGGTTCCAGGGGCTGACGCCCCCGGGCAACCATCGTGCGCCCTGACGGGCGGAGAGGAGGAGCAGAGTCCGT
>CAZHIE010000058.1:0-13855 GCA_964532435.1 uncultured Planctomycetales bacterium | reverse complement strand
GCGCCGCGCGCGGAGATAGACGAGCGCCGCGGCGTCGACCGGGCGGCCGAGCAGCGCGGCCGCGGCGGCGCAGTAGAGGCCGACCTGAACGCTGTAGCCGACGGAGCGGGCGCGCTGGTCCTCCTCGTCGCGCGGCAGGTCGGTCTTGTAATCGAGCAGCGTGACGTCGGCGGCGGTCTCGATGAGGCAATCGATGGTTCCGCGCACGACGGCGCGCTGGCCGCCGGCGTCGACCGGCAGCGCGCAAACGAAGGGCGTCTCGCGATGCACGGCGCCGGCGGGCGCGCCGGCAAGCAGCCGGCCCTCCGCGGTTCCGGCCAGCCACTCGATGTCGCGCGGATCGACGAGCGCGACCTCCTCGGCGGTGAGGCGGCCGGCGGCGACCTGCATGGCGAGCTGCTCGCGGATGGAGGCGATGGTGGCGAGCGCGTCGAGGCGGGCGTATTGCAGGAAGCGGTGATAGGCGGTGCCGACGTCGGTTCCGGCGGGGGCTGTGCTGCGCAGGAATCGCGGCGGTTCGAGATTGGAATCGTGCAAGGCGCCGGCCGGCCGGACGGGCGAGGCGGCGCCATCGGCGGCATCTGCACGGCGGGCGAGCTGCTTGATGGCGCTGACGGACAGGACCGCGGGCAATCGGCTGAGGCGCGAGGCGGGGCGAAAGCGAAGGCGGCGCTCGGCGTCGGACATCCAGCGATCCTGCGCCGCGTCGTCGAGCTCGGGGGCGATCGATTCGTCGCGCTCGCCCGGCGCGGCGGGCGTCGGGGCGGGGCGCACTTCGACCGCATCGAAGGATCTTACCGTCAGCAGCGGCGCGCCGGCGTGCGTTGCGGCGAGGAGGTCGTCGCTCGCCGCGGCCATGAGGAGCCAATCGAGCGCCGAGGCTGCGTCGAGCCGCGCGAGCAGCGGGGGCTTTCCGGGGAGTGGGCCGTAGCGCTGCCGCAGCTCGTCGGGGCGATCGGCGGGGGCGTGGCCGATGACGACGAGTTTTTCGCGCGCGCGCGTCATCGCGACGTAGAGCAGGCGAAGCTCCTCCTCGCGATCGCGGACGCGGCGCTGCCGGCGGAGCACGACGTGGTCGACGGTCACGAATTCGCGGCGCTCGACACAGTCGAAGACGCGCAGGCCGAGGCCGCCGCGGCGGTCGAGCTGAAGCGGGTCGTTCGCGCCGCGGTCGTTGAATCTTGCGCCGGCGTTCAGCAGGAACACGACGGGGAATTCGAGCCCCTTGGCGGCGTGGACGGTCATGATTCGCACGACGTTTTCGCCCTGAGCGGACGCGGTCTCGAGTTCCTGCGCTTCGAGCGCGTCGAGGTGCGCGACGAACTCGGCCGGGCCGCGCCGGCCGTCGGCGGAGAATTGCTCGGCGAGTTTCAGGAGTGCGTGAAGCTGCGCCGCGCGGTGCTCGCCGCCGCGCAGCCCGCGCACGACGTGGGGGAATTGCGTGTCGGCAAGGATGCGGCGCAGGAGCGCGGGAAGGTCGCCGTCGCGCGCCGCGACGCGCCAGGCGTCGAGCCGCGCCTGCGCCATTGACAGCGTTTGGCGCAGCGCGTCGTCCGGTCCGGCGGCCGCGTATTGGCGGGCCGCCTCCCAGAACGCCGGGCGCGGCGCGAATTCGCGAATGCGCAGCAACTGCTCGGCCGACACGCCGACCATCGGGCCGCGCAGGTGCGCGGCAAGCGCGAGATCCTGCCGGCGGTTGGCGAGGAGCGTCAGCGCGCCGCGCAGGTCGCCGACTTCGATCGAATCGAGCAGCGACTCGCGCGCCCCGGCCTGACAGGCGATGCCGCGCTGGCGGAACACGCGCGCCACGAGCGCCGCGTTTCGCGCCGCCGCGCGCAGCAGGACGGCCACGTCGCGCAGCTCGATTGGGCGCAGCGCGGGCTCGCCGCCGGGGCCGCGCTGCGGGATCTGCGCGCGTGCGGCAAGCAACTGCTCGATCTGTTCGGCGGCGAGCGCGGCCTCGCGCTCGATGCGCTCGGGTTCGAGCGGATCGTCGTCGCTCTCGTCGTTCGGCGGGGCCGCGTCGCGCTCCGACGCGTGCGAGACGACGCAAAGCTCGATGCGCGCGGCGGCGTCGAGCGACGGGTTTGCAAGCTCCTGGCGCCGGGCGCAGAGCCGCTCGGCCTCGCCGAATTCCGTGCCGCCCAGCGCCGGCTCGATCAGGCGGGAGAACATTTCGTTGAAGCCCGCGACGAGGGCCGCGTGGCTTCGGAAATTGTCCGACAGGTTGCAGACCGCCCCGCCGGCGCCGCGCTCGTACGCGGCGATGAGGTCGGAGACGAGGCGTGGCTCGGCCTGGCGGAAGCCGTAGATGCTTTGCTTTACGTCGCCGACGAAGAAGCAGTTGCCGCCGGGTTCGCCGTGCCGCGCGACGAGGCGGATCAGCTCGAATTGCACCGGGCTGGTGTCCTGCACTTCGTCGACGAGGATGTGGCGATAGCGGCGCCGGAGCCGCTCGGCGGGCGGCGTCGGCACGAAACCGGCGCCGCCCGGGCGGCCGAGGACGTTGAGCGCTGCGCGCTGGACGTCGCCAAATTCCCACGTGCCGCGACGGGATTTCGCGTCGTGCAGGGCAGCCTCGAACCGCTCCTCGACGTCGAGCAGCACGCGCACGAGCGCCGCGGCCGGCGCGGCGCCGTCGATCAGGCCGCGGACGATTTCGCCGCTCCAGCGCTCGGCGAGGCGCCGTTTCAACCAGCGTTCGCGCACCTCGTCGAACAGCGAGCTGTACGACTTGCCCTTCGTCTTTTTCAACGAGAAGGACGCGAGGGACTCGACCGTCAACGTCAGTGCGGCGGGCGAGGCCAAAGCGTCGCGCCACTCGCGCAGCGCGATCAGATAGGGCCCCAGCGCCTCCGCGTCGTCGTGGTGAATTGCGAGCAGCGCCTGCAATTGCTCGGCCTGCGCGGCGCATTCGTCGCGCAGCGCCGCCGCGAGAACGGCCGTGGCGCGGGTGCGCAGCGCGCTTTCGTCCGGCGCGTGCGCCGCGCGGACGTCGCGGCGCCAGGCTGCGGGGTCGACGACGTTCTCGCGAAAGCGATTGAGCCGTTCGATCAGTGAGCGGAAGAAACCGTCGTCGACGCCCGTTCCGCGGCGCAGCCATTCGCGCGCGGCCGCCTCCCGCTCGCCCGTTCCGCGATAGATCTCGCCCATATGCTCGTCGAGCACGCGCTTTCGCAGGAGCTGCGCATCGGCTGGGCTCAGCACGACGAAGCCGGGATCGACGCCCGCCGCGTCGAAGTGCTCGCGCACGATGCGCCCGCACCAGGCGTCGATCGTTCCGATCTCGGCCGCGTCGATCAGCCGCACCTGACGGCGCGCGTGGGCGGCGAGCCGATCGAATCTTTCGCGCGCCGCGCCGCGGAGTTCCCGGGCGGCGGCGTCGAGCTCGGCCGCGCGGGCACGCAGCGCCTCGGCGATGCGCACGCGCAGCTCGGCGGCCGCCGCGCGCGTGAATGTGACGACCAGCAGCCGATCGACCGGACACGGATCGCGTTCGTCGACGATCAGCTCGACGCAGCGGCTGGCGAGCACGGCGGTTTTGCCGGAGCCGGCCGACGCCGAAACGACCAGGTGCGAGCCGCGGTGGTCGACCGCTTCGCGTTGTCGATCGGTGAGCTGCATCACTCCTCCGGCTCGGGCTCTTCGGCGAGCGGAACGAGGGGCAGGCACCGGCTCGCCTCGCGCGCGGCGTTGTATGCGCGGTCGAACCGGCAAAGCGCCGCCAGCTCGCACTCCGCACAGGCCAGCTTCCGCCGCTCTACCAGCGGGACGATCTCCGCCTTGCCGGCGACGGCGCCGGTCGCCGCCTGGGCCGCGGTCGTCAGGGCCGTGTCGATCATCGCCGACAGCAACGGCTCGGCGACCACGTCGCAGCCGCGCTTGTAGAATTCGCCTCCTTTCGTAATGCGACATGCGATCACCGGCGAGTTGGCCCCCGGCTTCATCCGCGGATCGAGAGAGCCGGCCGCGTCGGCGGTGACGGCCCCGCGCGGAAGGAAGGGCCGCATTCGCTTCTCATCGGGCGGGACATTTTCGGGCTGCGTCGCGGCGAGCGCTTTCGGCTCCGGGCGCAGCGGCGCGAGCAGCGCGCCGGCGATGCGCGCCTGGCGCAGCGCGTCCGGCGCTTCGCCGCGCGCCACCGCGGCGCGGAGCGCCGCCGAATAGAGCAGTATCTGGAGCGTGTGGCCGCTCAGCCAGGGTCCGCGCACGGCTTTGGCGTGCGGCTTGTAGTCATACACGAGCGCGATGGGGCCGGCGGCGCTTTGCGCGACGTCTACGCGATCGAGCTGTCCGCGCAGCGCGACGGCGGGGCCGGCTTCGGCGGGCAGATCCAGCCCGTCGGCGCCGCTCGGCAGAAGGAATCGCCACTCGACGAGCAGCGGGCGCCACTGGCCGCGCCTCCAGCGCTCGACTTGGGCGAAGAGCACGTCGGCGAGTGCGGTGCGGAGACACTCAAGGCGGAAGTCGAGTTCCGGACGGCAGAGCGCGAGGTCGGCCGGCTGCGCCGCGAGGTGCTCGGAGACCGCCTCATCGAGCAGGGCGGCCCAATCCGCGTCGGCGAGACTGCGCACGTCGGCGTCGCGCTCGATGGCGCGCTGCGTGACGCGCGCGAGGATCGCGTGCTGCGCGCTGCCCAGCGCCCACGCGAGCGGCTCCGGCCCGCGCCGGGCCCGAATCCGCAGCCCGTACGTCGCGAAGAACTGAAACGGGCATCGCAGGTAAGTCTCGATCTGCGACGGGGTCGCTTCCCACACGGCGGCGTCGCCGCGCGGGATGACGATCGGGCGTCCCAGCGGCGACACGTCGTTTGCATATTGACGGCCTCGCAGAAGGAGGCGCAGGCGTTCGCCGCTCGGCGCGTCGCTCGCGATGCGCTCGAACAGGCGTTCGCGTCGCTGCGGGCTGAGTCGCGCGGGCAGCGCGCCGTCCAGGATCAGCCAGGCGTACTCGCTCAGGCACGCCGGCGCTTCGTCGCCGCGCTCGCGCATCTCGCGCAGCGCCGGGCACGCGCGGCGGACATCCGCTAGCAGCGGCGAGGGCAGTCGCTTCTGGCCGTCGTCGCCGGATTCGGCATAGCTGATGACGAGGCCGCGGGCCGGGCGGGTGAAGGCGATGTACGCCAGCAGGCTTTCGGCCAACGCGTCGTCCTGGCGCGAGGCGGCGAGGTCGAGGCCGGCGGAGACGAGCGCGGCGCGCTCCTCGGCGGAGAGGATCGTCTCGGCCGGCGGCGGCGCGGGAAAGACGCCCTCGTTGAACGCGAGGAGCCAGGCGAACTGGATCTCCGGATGGCGGCTGCGCTCGATCGAGCTGACGAGCACCTGGTCGAGCGTGGGCGGGGCGAGCCCGAGCGTGCGCCCCGCGAGCGCGCCGGCGAGCGTGTCGGCGGCCTGTTCGAGCGTGAGCGGCAGGTCGTGGAGAATTTCATGCAGGTCGTCGAGCACGGAAGTCAGCGCTTCCCACGCCAGGCGGTGCGCCTCGGCCGCTTCCCAGTCGCCTGCGGCGCGGGCTTCGTCGATCCATTCGGCGATGCGGCGCTGCGCTCCGAGCTCGGCGACGCAGGCGGCAATCGCCTCGGCCCAGCTCGAACCGCCGGCCGGCGCTGCGCGCATTTCGCGCAGGCGGCGCAGCGCGTTTGTCACGCGCAGGCGGGCGGCGTCGAGACGGGCGATCGTGGCGGCGCCGGGCTGCGCGAGGTCGGCGGCCAGCTCGCGCCAGGTCGGGCGAGTCCACAGATCCCAGCCTCGAATTTCGGCGGCGAGCACGAGATTCTCGATGCCTTCGGCGTCGGCGCGCTCCATCGGCAGCAGCTCGGTGCGCAGCAGGAGCGTCATGGCCTCGGCGGAGCAGTCGCTTTCGAGCGCGTCGAACGCACCGCGCACGAGCCGGCAGAGCGGATGCGGGCCCATCGCGCGGCGGCGATCGAGGAAGTGCGGGATGTCGAACTCGTCGAACACTTCGCGGATCAGCCCGGCCAGGGGTTCGAGGTCGCGCGTGATCAGCGCGAAATCGCGGAAGCGCAGCGCGCCGCCGGAGTCGGCGATGCGCGCCCGGATGAAGCGGGCCGCGGCGCGCACTTCGTCGCGCGGCGTGGGGCAGGCGCGCAATTGCACGAAGCCGTCCCGCTGGTCGCCGGTTTCGCCCGGCTCGCCGGGGGGAGCGGCGGACGCGGCGGCCGCGAGTTGGCACTCGAGAACCGCCAGCGCCGAGCCGGGCGGGACGCGCCGCACGGCGCGCAGCTCCAGCGGCGGCACGACCGGCACGCCTGCCCGCGCCAGGAGGTCGCGCAAGCGCGCGTACGTCTTTTCCGTGCGGGCGAAGAGGCGCGTGTCGTCGTCCGTCGCGGCCGCGGGCGAATCGGGGTCGAGCAGCAGCGTCAGGTGCATCTGGCGCACGCGCCGCGCGAGCTCGATCAGCGTCGCCTGTTCCTGACCGGTGAAGCCGGCGAATCCATCGACCCACACGCGCGCCTCGCGCAGCCAGTTCAGCTCGTCGAGCCGGGTGCGAAGCAGCGCTAGCCGCAGCGCGGGGTCCACGGCCCGCTGGGTCCCCGGATCGCTCGCGCGAGCCGCCGCGGGACTCCAGCCGCTGCCGTGCCGCGCGACGTATTCCCGATAGAGCGCGGCCAGCGCGGCGGCCTTGTGCTGCGCGTGACGATCCGGCAGCGCGGCGCCTGCGGCGGCGAAAGCGTCCGGTTCGATGTTCTGTGCGAGCAGCTCTTCGATCAGGCGATTGAGTTCGGCGTAGAACCCCGGCGCGTCGGCGGCCCGGCCGAGCGGGTCGAGCGCGTCGCGCTGCGCGGCGGCGACGGCCCGCAGCGCCAGCGAGCGCGCCTCGCGCGAGAGCAGGGCAGGCTCGCGGCCGGCCTCCGCCAACCAGCGCTGCGCGAGGCGCGAGAAGCTGAGCACTTCGGCCCGCGAGAAGGCGAAGCCCGGCGCCCGCAGCGCGAGGCCCATTTCCATCTGAAAGCTGGCCTGTTCGGGGACGAGGAGGATGAGGCGTTCGCCCGCGGCGGGCTCGCGCAGGGCGCTTGCGATCGAGTCCAGGCACAGGCGAGTTTTGCCCGATCCGGCCCGACCGAGGACGAACGTCACCGCCATCTGCGCCCCATCGAAGTTTGCGCGTTCGCGATTGTCGACTCATTGCGATGTGGCTTCGGGGGGCGGGCCGGTACAGGTTGGTCAAAGGCCCGGGCGATCAGCAGCGCCGGCCGAAGCGTGTCGCGAGTTCGGTTCGGTCGAGAAAAAATGCAGCCGAGGGCGGCTGCGGTCCATGCACTTGCTTCGTGGCTTCGTAGCACTCCGGTGGCCCCTCACTGGCGTTCGGGGTTCGGATGCTTCCGCCTTCGTGGCTCCGTGGCTCCGTCGCTTCGTGGCTACCCAATGCAGCCGAGGGCGGCTGCCCTCCAGTTCTGCCGTCCATGTCCGCGCGGCGCGACGCCTAGCGGCCGCCGTCCTTCTTTTCGTTCTTGGGCTTGTCTTTCGGCTCTTCCTTCTTGTCCTTTTTGGCGGGGTCGGATTCCTTCGACGCGACTTCCTTGTTGTCTTTCTTTTCGAAGCTCGCGTCTTCGGTGGGCAGGCTCTTGATCTTTTCCTTGGCCTTGGAAGCGGCGCGGCGCGTCGGGTGCGTGTCGACGATCTTCTGGTACATCTCGCGCGCCTTCCCGTTCAGTCCGACGGCGGCGTATCGATCGGCCAGGTCGAGCCAGCGGTCGGCCTCTTCCTCGGCGGCGAACGCCTTGACGATGTCCTGGATTTTCGGGTCGGTGTTGATTCGCTCGATCGCGTCCTTGGCGAGCTTGCCGGCCTCGGTGTCGGCGTACTTGTCGACGACGTCGCGGTAGATCTTCAGCGCGTCGAGGTATTGCTTGCTCAGCTCCAAATCGGCCGCCTGCTCATTGCGCTGCTCGCCCTTGGCGTTGTCGAGCGCGACCTTGATCTTGCCCTTGCTCTCGCGATCGCCCTGAAGCTTGGCGACTTCCGAATCGGCCTGCTCGCCGAGCTTCTGGCCGTGAAAGCGGACGCTGATTTCGGCGATGATCTTGCAGGCTTTCTCGAATTCCTTGTTGCCGGCGGCGGTTTTGGCCTCTTCGAGCCACTTTTCGGCCGCCTCGTTGATCTGCTTGACGAGTTCGTCCAGGCGTTCCTTGATGCCGCCCTCGTCGGAGGCGAGATCCTTGACCTCCTGCACGAGGGTGAAGGCCCGGCCGTACTTCTTTTCGCCGAACGCTTTGGCGGCGGCGGCGAGGCGATTTCGCACGGCGTTGGAATCGGCGCCGGCGGGCGGCGTTTTCTCCATCTGCTTCTTGATGCGGCTTTCGAGCTCGTTGGCGGGATGGCCCTTCCAGACGATTGTGCCTTTCGGGTCGATCAGGAACACGCGCGGGAAGGAGGTGACGCTGTACTTTTCGTGCGCGTCGCCGCCCAGGGTGACGATGTACTCGATCTGCTTGCCTTTGACGACGGTGTCGACCGGTTCGCGCTCCTCCGGCGTGTGCGCGATGACGACGACGCCGTGCTTGCGAAGGGTTTTGTGAAGATTGTTGAGGATGGGGATTGCGTCGATCGAAGCGCTGTCGGTGGTGCGCCAGAAGACGAGAACGACGATCTTGCCGCGATACTTGGCGAGCGAGAAGGCCTCGTCGAGGTTCATCTTGTCCTTGGGCTCGTACTCCGGCGCGTCGTCGCCCTCCTTCTGCGCGACGGCGAGGCTGCCGGTGAGCAGGACGACCCAGAGCATCATGAGGAATGACAGCGTGCGCATGGCCGATCTCCTGAAAACGCCCCGTTTCCGGCGATGCGATAGCGTATCGCATCGCGGCGGGGGTTGCTACCGAAGATGATGGGGCGTGCGGTTTTCGACAGGATTGGGGCGGCGGACGGCAGCCGGGGGCGGCTGCGATCCATTGACGGGCGCGGCTCGGATCATTGGCCCCTCACTCGCGTCTGGGGTTCGGATGCTCTTACTTCAGCATTCAGCATTCGTCATTCGGCATTCCGGCTGGCCCCCGCACCCGGCGGCTAGAGCAGATTCGCGGCCAATTCGGCCAGCGGGCTGCGCTCGCCTTTGCGCAACTCCACGTGCGCGGCGAGCGGCTGGGCGCGGAAGCGGTTCACCAGATAGTTGAAGCCGTTGCTGTTGGCGTCGACGTAGGGATTGTCGATCTGCCACGGGTCGCCGGTCAAAACAATCTTCGCATCCTGCCCCATGCGCGTGATGATCGTCTTGACTTCCAGCGGCGTCAGATTCTGGGCCTCGTCGATCACCACGAAACGCCCCGCGATGCTGCGGCCGCGGATGTACGTGAGCGGCTGAATTTCGAGCACGCCGCTGCGCAGCAGGGCGGCCGCCTCGGAGTGGCCCTTCATCGGGCCGCCGGTTTCGAGGAGCAGCTCGACGGTGTCGAGGATCGGCTTCATCCACGGGTCGAGCTTGCGCGAGACGTCGCCGGGCAGGAAACCGATGTCGCGGC
This sequence comes from uncultured Planctomycetales bacterium, assembly GCA_964532435.1. Lineage (GTDB taxonomy): Bacteria > Planctomycetota > Phycisphaerae > UBA1845 > Fen-1342 > CAZHIE01. The sequence goes on along the minus strand of CAZHIE010000058.1, from coordinate 4,383 downwards.
CGACGGGGACAATCGGGCGGCAGACGAGCGCGCCGCGAAACGCCTTGCGCTTGAGCAGAAGATAGAGGCAGGCGGCGACGGCCATGAGCGTCTTGCCGGTGCCGGCCTTGCCGAGCAGCGTGACGAGCTGGATGCGGTCGTCGAGCAGGGCGTCGATGGCGAAGTACTGCTCCTTGTTGCGCGGGCGCACGCCCCACAGCCCGCGTTCGGCCTCGCGCAGAGCGATGAGGTTTCGGCCGTCGACGTCGACGCGCGCCAGCGCGGTTCCGCGCTCGGCGGTTTGCGGGCGCAGCATGACGTAGTCGTTCGGGCCGAAGTTTCCGTTTCGCAGGGCGAGGCGGTGGTGCTGGCGGAACTGCTCGACTTCGTCGTCGCTGACGCGGACTTCGCTTTCGCGGCCGGGTAGATCGCTGACGAGCACCCGATCGGTGGAGTAGTCCTCGGCGCGAAGGCCGGCGGCGTCGGCGCGGATTCGGAGGTTGATGTCTTTTGTGACGATGATGGTGGGGATGCTGGGCTCGGCCTGCTGAATGGTGCGCGCAACGCGGAGCAGCTCGATGTCGGCGTGCCCGTCGGCCGAGTGGAAGATCTCCTCGGGCTCGCAGAAGACGCGCAGGCGGCCGCCGCTTTCGAGTTTCACGCCGGCGGCGAGGCTGTTCTGGGTGCGGAGCGCGTCGAGCAGGCGGACCACGGTGCGGGCGTTGAAACCGCGGTCGGTGACTTCCTTCTTGAAGCGGTCGATTTCGCCGATCACGCCGACGGGGATGATGACGGTGTTGTCGGCGAACTGAAAGATCGAATACGGGTCGTGGATGAGGATGTTGGCGTCGAGGATGTAGTTCTTCCGCATGAGAAGGAGTGTAGCAGCGCGGGAATCGGCCGATCAAATCGGGCGGGCGCGCGCCGGGAGGGGGATCTTCGAGCCCGCCTGTCCTCAGGCGGGTCTTTGGGTATTCCTGGTTCTCGCGGTGATCTCGAAGAGACCCGCGTGAGGACACGCGGGCTCGGTGCGCGAGACTGGCGCCGGGCAAATGCAGCACGGGGCGGCTGCGGTCCATTTTAAGAATGCAGCCGGGGGCGGATGGGGTCCACGCGTGGGTAACGGCTGGCGCCCCTTCGCGGCTGAAAAACAAGGGGGGTTGGGCGAGGGGTCCACGGGTTGCGCTGCGCCCGCGAGTACGCGGGCTGCGCTCCACCCGTGGCTAACGAATGGCGCCCCTTCGGGGCGAAGAAGCGGTTCACGAATGCAGCCGAGGGCGGCTGCGGTCCAAAGAAATCACGAATGCAGCCGGGGCAGATGGGGTCCACCAATTGCCAGCCGAGGGCGGCTGCGGTCCATTCCTCAGCGGGCTGCTACCGTCGGCGGCGCGCCATGAGCAGGCCGCCGAGCGCCAGCAGCGCGAGCGAAGCCGGCTCCGGGGCAGCCGCGATGCGCACGCCGAAGTCGCGATCGGGGTCGGAGTTGTCCGAAAAGTAGCTGTCCGGCACGCTGACGAATAGGTACGCCGCGCCGGCCGGGACGTCGACGATCACGCTCGCCTGCGTCGCGCTATCGGTGATGAGGAAATCCTGGGAGATGTCGGTGGCGAGCCCGCCGATCCACGTGCTCGTCGTCACGTAATCCGCGCCGCAGTCGATCGCGCCGACAACGCGCTGGTCGGCCCAGCCGCCCAGCAGCGCCGCATCGGCGGAGAAAACGCCGACCAGGTCGTTGTCATCGTCCAGGCACATCGCGCCGCAATCGAAGTCCCCGACGGCCGCAAGCTCGACGCGCATGCCCGGAAGCACGCCGATGGCGGCAAGGTCGATGGCCGCGGAGTTCGGCGCGGCGTCGCCGTTGATGCGCAGGTACGTCGCGGCCGGGTTGACCGGGATGATGGTGGCCAGCGCCGGGGCGGCGAGCGCGACGGCGGCGCAGATGGCGACTGCCGCGCGCAGTGCGCGCGCGGCGGGGCGAATCGTTTGCATGGCTTCTCCCTCCTCAGGGATCGCGAGGCGGCCGAAGCACGACGCGCGCATCGGCTACGCGAAGCGCGACGGATCGGCCGCCTATGCAGTTGGTAGGCGTCGGTTCGCCGGGCGGGCAATGGGGCGGGCGCTTGGTCCGGGAATACGGGATTGCGCGGGCGGCGCCGGGCGATGGCAGCGCGGCGCGGGTGTGCAGGTCCGGGATTGTGAGCGCGCGGTTTTTGGGGGGTATCGGGCGGGGCGGGTGGGAAGGCTGAATGACGAATGCTGAATGCTGAATGCTGAGGTTGTGTCCATGTTGGGAATGCAGGCGAGGGCGGCTGCGGTCCATGGGGCGGGGGCTGCGAGAGCATGGCGGCGGGCGCTCGGCGGGGCGGGAATTCCGGGCGGCGGCGGTTCGATGTACAATTCCGCGCTGCCGTCGCGCGGCCGCGGCGGCCGGGTGTGCCCCAGCGCGGGCGGCGTTCGTACGAGCAGGTGCGGCATGAAGCGAGCGAAGCTGACGATCATCGGCGCGGGCAACGTGGGTGCGACGTGTGCGCACTGGGCGGCCGCGAAGGAACTGGGCGACATTGTTCTGGTGGACATTGTCGAGGGACTTCCGCAGGGCAAGGCGCTCGACCTGTCCGAAGCCTCCCCGGTCGAGGGATTCGACGCGCGGATCGTGGGGACGAACAGCTATGACGACACGGCGGGCAGCGACGTGATCATCATCACGTCGGGGATTCCGCGCAAGCCGGGCATGAGCCGCGACGACCTGCTGGCGACGAACGTGAAGATCGTCGCGGAGGTGACGGGCAAGGCGGTGGCGAAAAGCCCGAACGCGACGCTGATCGTCGTGAGCAATCCGCTGGACGCGATGGTGTACGTGGCGCACAAGGTCTCGGGGCTGCCGCCGCACCGCGTGATGGGGCAGGCGGGCGTGCTCGACGCGGCCCGCTATCGCTCGTTCATCGCGGCGGAGGTGGGCTGCAGCGTGGAAGACGTGCAGGCGATGCTGCTGGGCGGGCACGGCGACGACATGGTTCCGCTGCCGCGCTACACGAGCGTGAGCGGCATTCCGGTGACGCAACTGATCGACCCCGGCAAGCTGGACCAGATCGTGACGCGCACGCGCAACGGCGGGGCCGAGATCGTGAACCTGCTGAAGACCGGCAGCGCCTATTACGCGCCGGCGTCGGCGAGCGTGGCGATGGCCGAGTCCATCATTCGCGACAAGAAGCGGATCATGGCCTGCGCCGCGTATTGCAAGGAGCAGTATGGCGTGGGCGGCTTCTTCGTGGGCGTGCCGTGCGTGCTGGGCACGGGCGGGGTGGAGCGCGTGATCGAGGTGGATCTCGATCCGCGCGAGCGCGAGATGTTCAGCGCCAGCGCGGCGCACGTGAAAGAGCTGGTCGCGGCGGCGGACAAGCATCTGCCGAAGTAACACGGCCGGAATGCATGGTCGAAAGCCATGCTTTGAATACCCGCGTCCGGCGGGTCGTCTGTACCGGAACGGAGGATCGTACCCATGCTTCGCATTTCCCTTTTGCTGATCGCATTGCTGGTGGCTGCGACCGCTGTGGCGCAGACCCCGACCGACAAGCCGGCCGCTCCCGCGGCGCAGGCGCCCGCCGCGACGCCTGAGGCCCCGAAGAAGGGTCCGGAGAAGGCGATCGAGGCGCCGGCGCCGGCTCTTTGCCCGGTGACGGGCAAGCCGATCGATCGCGCGTTTGTAACGGAGTACCGCGACAAGAAGGTGTACTTCGCAACGAAGGAAGCGATGGAGGCGTTCGGCAAGGATCCGGAGAAGTACGCGGACAAGGTGGCGGCGCAGTGGGAGGCGCTCAAGCCGCTGCGCGTGCAGGTCAAGTGTCCGGTGACCGGCAAGCCGGTCGATCGCAAGGTCTTCGTCATGCACGACGAGGAAGAGCTGTATTTCGCCGACGATGCCGCGCGGAAGCGCTGGCAGGAGGATCCGAAGGCGTTCGTGAAGCCGATGAAGGACTGCTTCACGTTTCAGACGAATTGCCTGATCTGCGGGCATGACATCGACGGGACGCTGTCGGTCGAAGTCGACGGACGGATCATCTATCTGGGCTGCGAGGGCTGCCGGGAGGCGATCCTGGCCGACAAGGCGGCGGCGCTGAAGAAGCTCGACGAGCAGATCAAGCCGAATCAGGCCACGTGGACGCGGCGCGAGACGCAGCGGAAGCTGGAGATGCTCAAGAAGATGAAAGACGAGAAGAAGCCGGGCGCCGGCGCCAAGCCCGCCGGCGAGCCGCCGAGCGCTGAGCCGAAGGGGGCTGAACCGAAGAAGCCGTAGTCCGGGGCGCGGGTTCGGCTAGGACGATTGAGAAGATCGGCGCCTCGTGCCGCTACGGCCGCGCGAGGGCGCGGGCCGCTACGGCGTCGGACGCGGAGGTCCGACGCTAC
>CAZHIE010000057.1:20143-23299 GCA_964532435.1 uncultured Planctomycetales bacterium | reverse complement strand
CGTCTGATCCGAGCCGCGAGCGTAGCGCCGAGCCCCTGCGCCCGGCGGCGCTCAGACCAACCCGGGCAGCAACTGCCGAATCAGGCCGGACACGTTCCCGCCGAAGAGAACCGTCGCGATCAGCGACAGCAGCGACACCAGAAAGCTCGTGAACGCCGAGGCGAAGTCGATGCCCGCGACGCCGTTGACGACGCCCAGCGTGCAGCCGCCGTACGCCAGCGCCATCAGGCGCTTCTGTCGTGAAGGACTCCATCGAAACATGTCGTTCCTCCGCCCGGCCAGCCGCGCGTCGCCCGGACCGCTGCGGCGCGACCGCGCTAGCGCTTGATCAGCTCGACATTTGCCCGCGGGAGGATGGCGCGCTCGCCGCCGTCAAACTCGACTTCGAGCACGCGCACCTTCGTCTCGCTCGCCAGCGTCACCAGCTCGACCGGCAGCGCCGTGCATTTCCCGATCCGCCCGAAATACGGCTCGCGGATCGCGCGCAGCGGCGTGCCGACCTGCAGCACGCTGTCCATCTCGCTCTCGCCCCCCGCCTTCGCCGGCTTGTCCGCCAGCGGAATGATTACTTCCGGCCGGATGACGCCCGCGCGAATCTGCGTCGCGCCGTTGATGCTCGTCAGCAGCCCGGCCCGGGATTTCAGCAGCTTGAAGGTGCCTTCGGCCATTCGGATTCGGCCGAAGCCCTCGGTGATCACGAGCGTCAGGCCGATCGTCTCTTCGCCGGTGATGGCGACGCCCAGCTCGTAGCCGAGGAATCCGCGCAGGTCGGCGTCGTTCAGCCCGCCGGCGACGATTCCGCGAACGCCGCACTGGACCGCCTTCTTCACAGCGTCGGCGGTAACGAGACTGCCGCCGACGATGATCTTGCCTTTGTGCGCGGCGGTGATGTTGGCGGCGTCGAGCACTTCGTCGGGGCCGGAGGAGACGACTTCGAGCAGGCCGAAGACCTCGCCGCCGATGCCGAAGATCCCCTGGATGAAAGTGCCGCTGACTTCGACCGTGGCCGACTCGCCGGAATGCACCTCGGCGATTGTGCCTTCGACGTAGGCGAGTTTTTGAAGCGGCGTCGGCTTGCCGCGGATGATCACCTGGCCGGTGACTTTCGAGATCGACTCGATCGTGCCGTCGATGGGCGACTTGAGCTCGGCCTTGAACATTCCGAAGACGCCCTTGGTTCGGACGAACGGCTCGTCGGCGCGGACGGTGTCGCCCTCGCGTTTGAGCATGAGGTCGGGCAGCTCTTCGGGCTGAATGCCGAGCTTTCCGACGACGTTGATCGGCTTCACCTCGCCGGGCAGGAACGTCTGGGCCACGACGTCTTCGGCCTTGACGCGCTGGCCGACCTTGACCAGCACCTCGCCCTTGATGGGGAGGCGGCGGACCTTGCGGACGACGGTGTTTTCCGCCACGGACAGGCCGGGCGTGTAGGCATAACCCATGCAGGCGCTTCCCGAAGCTGCCGGCCTTTTCGCAGCCACCGGGCGGCGCGCAGCGCAAGCGGCAGAATCAGGTACGTTACGGAAAGCCCGGCGCGTGTCAAGGACGGGGTGGCGGCGGGCGCGGGGCGCAAGCGTGTTTCACGTGAAACACCGTTGCGCGCGGGGGCGGTCGGGGGCATGACCGCCAGAAGCCGCCAGAAGCCGCCAAGGCGAGCGCGCTTCAGGGGTCACAACCGGCGCTGGCGCGTCGAATACAATCCTGGTATGAGCACATCCACAATGCCGTTGTGGCTGGCGGGGCGGGCGGTGCAGACGGGCGCGACGCTGGCCGTGGTGGACAAGCACACGGGCCGGGAGTTCGCGCGGGTGGCGCGGGCGGACGCGGGCGTCGCGGACGCGGCGATCGCGGCGGCCGCCCGCGCGGCGCCGGCGCTGCGCGAGCTGGCGGGTTTTCGGCGGCGCGAGATCCTGGAACACGTCGGCCGGCGGGTGCATGATCGCGCGGAAGAGTTCGCCCGCGCGCTGGTGGCCGAGTCCGGCAAACTGATCGGCGAAGCGCGCGGTGAAGTGGCCCGCGCGCTCGACACGTTTCGCCTGGCTGCCGAGGAGTCGACGCGCATCACGGGCGAGTGGCTGCCGCTGGACATCAGCGCGCGTGCGGCGGGGCTTCAGGCGATCGTGCGGCGTTTTCCGCTCGGACCGGCGGCGCTGATTACGCCGTTCAACTTTCCGCTGAACCTGGCGGCGCACAAGATCGGGCCGGCGATCGCGGCCGGCTGTCCGTTTGTGCTGAAGCCTGCGCCGGCGACGCCGGTGTGCGCGCTTCTGCTGGGCGAAATCCTGGCGGAGGCGGGCTTGCCGGAGGGGGCGTTTTCGGTGTTGCCGTGCGAGAACGACGTGGCCGAGCAGATCGCGACCGATCCGCGCGTGCGGGTGCTGAGCTTTACGGGCTCGACGGCGGTGGGCTGGCGGCTGCGTTCGCTGGCGGGCACGAAGCGCGTGACGCTGGAGCTGGGGGGAAACGCGGCGTGCATTGTGGAGCGCGACGCCGACGTGAAGCACGCGGCCGAGCGGATCACGTTTGGCGCGTTCTATCAGGCGGGGCAGAGCTGCATCAGCGTGCAGCGCGTGTACGCGCAGCGCGGCGTGTACGCGGCGCTGCGCGAGGAGCTTGCGCGGCGCGCGGCGGCGCTGCGGGCGGGCGATCCGCTGGATGAGCGGACGACGCTCGGCCCGCTGATCTCCGAGCGCGAGGCGCAGCGTGTGGAGGAATGGGTGCGGCTGGCGGTGGCGGCGGGGGCGCAGGTGGTTTGCGGCGGCGCGCGGCGTGGGGCGTTTCATGAAGCGACGTGGCTGGAGAAGGTCTCGCCCGATCAGAAGGTGAGTTGCGAGGAAGTGTTCGGGCCGGTGGCGACGCTGGCGCCGTTCGACGAATTCGACGAAGCCATCGCTGCGGCGAACGCCGGGCGGTTCGGGTTGCAGGCGGGCGTGTTCACCGGCGACCTGGGCCGCGCGCTGCGCGCGTTCGAGGCGCTGGACGTGGGCGGGGTGATTCTGAACGACGTGCCGTCGCTGCGTGTGGACAACATGCCGTATGGCGGCGCGAAGGACAGCGGGCTCGGGCGCGAGGGCGTGCGTTATGCGATCGAGGAGTTCACCGAGCGGCGCGTGCTGGTGATGCGCGGGGGAGGATGAGAGGGGTGGCCCTGCGGGC
>CAZHIE010000057.1:0-20043 GCA_964532435.1 uncultured Planctomycetales bacterium | reverse complement strand
GGCGTCCGCACCGGCCGGAGGCCGATGCTCCCCCCAGACGGGAGATGGGCAGCACTTCATTCTCCATTCTCCATTCTCTATTCTCCATTCTCCATTCTCTATTCTCCATTCTCCATTCGGGCGGGGCGCGCCGTTTTGACAGTGCTTTGACGATCGGCCTAAGATCACTTCGGGGTTGGATCGGGTGGAGAAGCTCATCGGCGAGGATGGTCGTGGCGGGCGCGCTGTCGGCGTTGCACATCGTGGGGGGCGACGCCTCGTCCGCACAGCGAATCGATCGCTGGCTGGGCGACAATGGCGTCGCGGTCGAGCGCTGCGGCGACGTGTATCGGGCGTGCGTGCGGCTGCTGCGCGGGCCGGCGCTCGTGCCCGAGCTGGTCGTCATCGGCATCGACTGGCTGAGCCCCGCGCAGCGCGAAATCTGCGGCTACGTCCGCGAAACATGGCCCGCCAGCGTGCAGTTGCGCTACGGCCACGAAGCCGCGCCGCAGCGGCCCGACGCGCTGCCTTTGTCCTATTACTGCCGCGTGCCCGACGGGCTGGCGACACTGGTTGCGGCGCGGCCGGACCAGTGGATTGCGGCGATCCGCTCGCGCGCGGCGCTGACATTTCCGGACTTTGCCGACGGGATTGCGGATAGAATGAGAGCGGGCGGGATCGAGCGCGAATGGATCGCCGCGACGTCCGCCCGCGAAAGCGCGCCGCCCGCGCGCGCGCCGGACGCGCTCGACGCGCTGCCCGGGCGCGGCCGCGCGGGCGCGTGATCCGCGAAACGGGGGAGGAAGCACCGCTCGATGAACACCAGCGCGGAAATCCTGGTCGTCGCGGACGCCGACGTCGCGGACGCGGCCGGCCGCGCGCTGGGCGAGCTGGCGACGACCGTTCGGCCGGATGCGCTGCGCGGCGTTTGGGAGGCGGGGCAGCAGGCGTATCGGGGCGCGCTGCTTTCGCTGACGACGGCGGATTCGAGCCTTGGGCCGGCGATTCGCGCGTTGCGCGAGCTTTGCCCGACGATGCGGATCGTGCTGTCGTGCCGGCCGGTGGATGAGCCGCGGGCGCGCGAAACGACGCTGGCCGGGGCGGACGAATACGTTCTCGAGCCGCTTCGCCGGGAAGAGCTGATGCACGCGCTGCACGTCGAGCCGCCGGCTCCGAGCGTCGCGAAGGCGGTGGACGCGACGGCCGGCCCGCCGGGCGAAGTGCTCGACCTGAGCCGCATCCTTCAAAACCTGGCGGACGGTCCGGCGCAGACGCTTCAGCGATTGGCCGAGCTGCTTCGGCGGACAACGGGCGCGTCGGCGGTTCGGGTGAAGCTGGACGAGTTGACGGCCGAGTGCGGATCGGGCGAGCCGTGCGAATCGCACCCGATTCTTCGCGACGGGCGGGCGGTGGGGTGCATCGACCTTTCGGGGGGTTCGCCGGCGGAGGCGAGCGCGCAGCGGCTGAGCGAATATGCGCGGCTGAGCGACGCGGTGGTGGCGCAGTCGCGGAACAACGTGCAATGGCGCGAGCTGGCGTGGAGCGACGACGTTTCGGGGCTGCGCAACCGGCGATTCTTTCAGCGCTCGCTCGACGAGCTGTTGCTGCGGGCTTCGCGGCAGCGGCTCCGCGTGACGGTTCTGCTCTTCGACATCGACGGCTTCAAGCAATACAACGACCGGCTGGGCCACGCGACGGGGGACGCGCTGATTCGCGAGGTGGGGGAGCTGCTGAAGCGCTGCTCGCGGGAGTCCGACGTGGTTTGCCGATATGGCGGGGACGAGTTTGCGGTTGTGCTGTGGGACGCGGAGGAGCCGCGCGTGCCGGGCTCGCAGCATCCGGCCGAGCCGATCGCGTGGGCGCAGCGCTTTCGAGACGTTCTTGCGAAGCACGAGTTTCAGTGTCTGGGCACGGGCGCGCCGGGGACGGTGACGATCAGCGGCGGGCTGGCGACGTATCCGTGGGACGGGCGGGACGCGGGGGAATTGCTGCGTGCGGCGGATGAAGCGTTGCTGCTGGCGAAGCGGACGGGGAAGGATCGGATCCTGATTGCGCGGGCGGAGGGGAAGAGCGAGTCGGGAGTAGCGAATAGCGAGTAGCGAGTTGGAACGTGGGGCGGCCGGACGTCGCGCTCGCTGATGCTCGCGGCTCGGAGCGCGAGTTTCACCGTTCCGATTACCGGACGTCGCTCCGGCCGCGCGGGGGCGCGGGCCGCTACACGGCGCGCTGGCGCGCGATCCAGGCGTCGATGCGGCGCTCCAGCGTTGTGAGGGGGACGGAGCCGGCCAGAAGCACGACGTCGTGGAATTCGCGCAGGTCGAAGCGTGGCCCGAGCGCCTGTTCTGCCCGGGCGCGCAGCTCGCGGATCTTCAGCTCGCCGATCTTGTATGCAGTGGCCTGGCCCGGCCAGGCGATGTAGCGATCGACCTCGGCGTCGATGTTGTGCGGCGAGAGGGCCGTGTTGTCGAGCATGAACTGCACGGCCCGCTCGCGCGACCAGCCGAGCGCGTGGATGCCGGGGTCGACGACGAGGCGGCAGGCGCGCCACATTTCGTAGAGCAGCCGGCCGAAGTCGTCATAGGGATCGGCGTAGAGGCCCATTTCGATTCCGAGCCGTTCGGAGTAGAGCGCCCATCCTTCGCCGAAGACGTGGAACCACATGTCGCGGCGGAAGTCGGGCACGTCGGCGAGTTCCTGCGCCAGCGCGATCTGGAGGTGGTGGCCCGGCACGGCCTCGTGCATCGCCAGCGCGATCATCTCGTACGTGGGGCGCTGATCGAGCGCGAACGTGTTCGCATAGAAATTGCCGGCCTCGGCGTTGCGTGGGTCGCCGGGCTGGTAATAGGCGGTGGTCTGGGCCGGGGCCATGAAATCCGGGATTTTCCGCACGCCATAGGGCAGCCGCGGCAGTGTCTTGAAGATGCGCGGCAGCTCGCCGTCGATGCGCTTGCAGATGTCGCGGTATGCGCGCAGCAGGTCACCCTCGCTCTTGTGGTAGAAGCGCGGGTCGCGGCGCAGGAACTCGAGGAATCCGCGGAAGAGGGCGTCGTCGTCGAGGCCGGCCGCGCCGGGGAGCGTCGCGTAGTAGTCGGTGCGGCGGATTACGGCGAGCATTTCGGCGTGGATGCGGGCGACCTCGCGCAGGCCGAGCTCGTGGATCTGCTCGGCGGTCAAGTCGGTGGTCGTCATCACGCGCAATTGCCAGGCGTAAAACGCGGCGCCGTCGGGCAGGTCGCGGGCGGCGATCGACTCGCGGCAGGCGGGGAGGTAATCGTCGCGGACGTACGCGCCGAGGCGCGCGACGGCGGCGCGGACGGCGGGCATGGTCGTGCCTTCGAAACGGCGCTTGAGCGCGTCGCGCTGGGCCGGGTCTTCGACGCCCGCGAGCGTCTGGAGCGGCGTGGCGAGGCCGTCGAGACCGCCGCCGTCGAGCAATGCGTCGAACTGGGCCGGGACGCCGAGGACGCAGACGCGCGGCGGGACATTTCGGGCTTTTACGCCGGCGCGCATGCGTTCGATGGTCTGGTCGATCAGAGCCGGGGTCTGCTCGAGGCGATTGAGGTAATTTTCGTGGTCGAGCGGGCCGCGAAAGCGGATGCGCTCGTGCATCTGGGGGATTTCCTGCTGCGGGCCGAAGCGGCCGCCGACGGGTTGGAGGTAGGTGGCGAAGCGGTGGCCGTCGACGTCGTTGCGAAGCTGGAGGGCGAAGAGGTCGTAGTTGAGCTGGTCGTTTTCGGGGAGTTGCTCGCGCGGGATGGCGTCGAGGCGGGCGAGCAGGGCTTTGGTCTGCGCGTGGCGGCGGTCGATGGCGGCGAGGCTCTGGTCGCTGATGTGGTCGGCGAAGCGGTAGTCGCCGCGCGACATGGCGGTTTCGGGGAATTCGCGGGCTTCCCATTCGTAGCGCTCGTCGAAGAGCGCGTGCAGAGCGGCGGCGGGGGAGGGCGGCTGTGCGGCCGACTGCGCGAAGGCGGGCGCGGCGAGCGCGAGGAGGATCAGAAGGGCGGGCAGGTGAGCGAGATCGGTGACGGTGTCGGTCATGCGAACGAGTCCTCAAAATCGTGGCTGGAGAATAGCGAATTGCGAATAACGAATAACGAATTGCAGAAAGACCGGGCGCCGCCGCAATTCGTTCTTCGCAATTCGAAATTCGCCATTGCGCGGTTACTTCCCCCCCGCGGCCGGGGCGCTGGCCGGGGCGCTGGCGGGTCGGGCCGACTCCGGCAGCGGCGGCGGGAGAGGCAGGCGGTCCTGCAAGAGCGCCATGACGATCATCGCGGTTCCGTAGTTTCGCGAGCGCGGGAAGACGCGGTCGTTCCAGGTTCCGTCGTCGTCGCGCGTGCGGAGGATGGTTTCGAGCAGGCGCTGGCGCTGCTGGGGGCGCTGCGCTTCGGGCAGGAGTTCGATCGCCTGGGCCGCGTAGCGATGGCCATAGTAGAAGTAGTAGGGAGCGATGCCGTAAGGCGGCATGTGCGTTCCGGTCTTCTTGCGGCGTTTTTCAAGCTCGTCCCAATGCTTGTGGAAACCGTCGAGCGCCTTTTCGACCGCTTCGACCGATCCGTCGCGCAGCAGCAGGAGCGTGCTTTCGCAGATCGCCGAGCGCGCCACGGAACCGGGCAGCTCGGCGCCGCCCGGGCCGCGGGCCGTCAGGCCGCTATAGAGAAACGCGCCGGTTTCCTGCCGTCCGCCGCGCAAAACCTTGCGACAGCGCTCGAAGACTTCGTCCGGCACGCTCTCGCCGGCCGCGCGGGCCTGCAAGAGCGTCTGCGTGATCGGCGCGGTGACGAACGACGCGGGCTGGCGGTGATTCGCGTAGTTCCAGCCGCCGCCTTTGAGTTCTTCGGTCAGCAGCGCTTCGACGAGGCGGGGAATCCACTCGCGGATGCGGTCGGCGAATTTGCCGGCCCGCTTGGCCGTGCGCAGGTGGAGGAAACATTCGAGGGCGAAGCAATGGCCCCAGACGCGGACATCGTATGTGTCGGCGGTGCTGGGTTTCATGAGCGGGTCGTCGAGGCGGGAGAAGATGAATTCGAGCCCGCGATCGATGGCGTGAGAGACGGATTCGTCGCCGGCGGGCGCGGCGTGCAGGAGCGCTTCGATCACGAGCGCCGTTCCGGCGACACGATAGCCGATGGGGATTTCTCCGCCGACGCGATAGACGCCTTCGTAGGGCCAGGCGCCGTCTTCTTCCTGCATTTTCACGAGTTCGCCGACGCCGGTGTGCAGGAGCGCTTCGGGCTTGAGGGCGGGGTTTTCGTCGCCGGCGCGCGCGGCGCGGCCGGTCGCGATTGCGGCGAGGAGCGCGACGGCGAGCAGCGAGATTGCCGGGCGCAGGGGACGAGTGAGACGGGCTGCGATTCGTTCGCTCAGCACGGCGGCGGCTCCTGGATTTCGCAAGGGCGGGCCACGAAGGAAGGCTATTTTGCGCGTCGGCGGGCGGTTCGTCACGCGCGATCGGCGGCGCGCAGACAAAAGCCGACGCGGCCGACCCCGGTTTTCCGAGGATCGGCCGCGCCGGCGGGCGGGCGGTTTGCGTGCTACGGCCCGTCTTACTGCAGGAGAGCGAGCACTTGCTGCGGCTGGGCGTTGGCGAGCCGCAGGACGTTGGTGGCCGACTGGGCCAGGATCTGCGACCGCGTAAGGACGCTGGTCTCGTTGGCGAAGTCGACGTCGCGGATGACGCTTTCGGCCGCGGACGTGTTTTCGTACGCGATCTTGAGCGCGTTGGAGGTTGTGTCGAGGGTGTCCTTTTCGAACGCTCCGAGGCGGCCGCGGAGGAAGGAGATGTCCTCCTGTGCCTTGCGGATGATTCGCTGGGCGGTGGCGAAGTTTTCGGTCTGGAGCGCGTTGGTCTGTCCGGTTGCGAGGCTGGAGAGGAAACCGTAGTCGGAGCTGCCGAGCGCGCTGCTGGTGACGGTGGAGAGTCCGAGGCTGGCCTGGCCGTTGAGCGAAACGGTCGGCGAGATCATGAAATCGGCGCCGCCGCCGACGACGTAGAGCGTGGTGGTTCCGGTGGAGGTACCGAACGTCGTCGTGAGGTCGATGTCGATGCTGAGGGTGGAGGTTCGGCCGCTGGCGCGCAGGCCGTTGGTGACGGCGGCGCTGCCATTGATGGTCACGGTTGCGTCTTCGCCGAAGTCCTTGTCGCCGCCGGCGTCTCCGCCGGTAACGCTGAACGTTCCGTCGAGGGTTGTGACCTGGACGAATTGCGACGAGCCGTAGGAGGTTGTGTTGAAGGTCAGCGTTCCGCCGGCGACGTTGGCGGATACGCCGGTGAGTTCGCGGGACTGATTGACGGCTGTGGCGATGCTGCTGACGGTGGTTCCGGAGCCGAAGGTGAGGATTTCGGCGCCGAGATTTCCGGCGACTTCGATGGTTACGCTGCTGCCGGTGATGGTTCCGCTGGAGTACTGGACGGCGGCGAGTTGCGCGCCGCTGATGACGTCGACGACGACGGAGCGCGCCCCGGCGTCGGGGATTCGTGCCGAGTTGATCTGCAGGTTGCTGACGTCGTTCGTGGACACGCCGGACGTGTTGTAGGCGAACTCTCCGGAGAGCAGCTTGCGGCCTTGGAACTCGGTCGAGTTCGCAATGCGGTTGATGGAGTCGAGGATAGCGTCGATTTCGAGCTGGTTGGCGTTGCGCTCGTCCTCGCTGATGCCGGCCTCGTTGGAGCTTCGATCGACGAGGTCTTCGAGGTCGGTAAGTAGGCGGTTGACCTCGACGAGTCCGGCCTCGGCGACGGAGACGATGTTAGCGGCTCGGCCGACGTTGGTGAGGGCGGACTGAATGGCGACCTTTTCGGCGCGCAGGGTTTCGGACGCGATCAGTCCGGCGGGGTCGTCCTTTCCGGTGTTGATGCGCAGGCCCGTGCCGAGCCGCTCGAGCGACAGGTTCAGGCGGCTGTTTTGCGTGGTCAGTACTCGTTGAGCGACCAGCGACGGGACGTTGGTGTTGATGCGGCTCATGGGCCTGTGCCTCCACGGACACTGCGGCGTCGCCCGACGCGGGCGCGTTCGCCGGCTTGTTTCGGATCCTGCATCGCGTCGGCGGCTTTCGGCCCGCGCCTCGTTCCGCCGCTGCGATGGACAGCGTGGGAATCGTCGCGGCGCGGGGCGCTCTTGATTTCGAATCCGCGTTTGTCAAGTGCGATTCGGGGCGGCGGGTATTGCGCGGGGGAGGCGGGCGGGCGGTTGCGCGTCGGCGGGGTTGTGCGACGCACGATTATGGGAAAGGCGCTTCGGAAAGGGCCGAAGAGGCGAAGCGCGGCGGAAAAATCTCCGAAAAAATCCGGCGGCGCGGCGGCGCGCCGCGGGGTGGGGCGCGCCGCCGCCGGTCCGAGAACTCCGGATCGATCATCCGCCGAGGAGCCGCAGGACGTTCTGGGGCGTCTGATTGGCGAGCGACAGCACGGACGTGCCGGCGGCGACCATCACCTGGCTGCGCGTGAGCTGCGAGGTCTCGAACGCGAAGTCGGCGTCGCGGATGGCGGACTCCGAAGACATCAGGTTTTCCAGGGTGATGCCGAGCTGGTTCACGTTCGTGTCGAGCGTGTTCTTCTCGAACGCGCCGAGCCGGCCGCGCAGCACGGAGACCTGGGAGATGGACTCGTTGATGATCTTGGAGGCCTGGAGGTAGTTTCCGCCGACGATGGAGTAATCGCCGCCGGTGACGATCTGCGAGAGGAATCCGAGCTCGTGGTTGCCGAGCTGGGAAGCCGCGACGGATTGCACGGCGATGTTGGCCTGCTGGTTGCTGTTGACCTGCGGGCCGACCTGGAAGAGCGCGCCGCCGTCGGTGATGGCGAACGACGTCGAGCTGGTGGGGAAGGTCTCGGTCAGTCGCAGCTCGAGGTCGAGCGTGGCGGTCTTGAGCGTGAGGTGGTTTCCGTCGCCGGTGCTCAGCGCGCCGTTGATGGTGGCGGTCGCGTCGCGGCCGATGTCGCGCGAGGCAATCGTGCCGAGCGCGTCTTCCACGTCGAACGATCCGGTGTTGGAGAGCACGTTGATGGAGACGAACGCGCGGCTGCCGTAGTCCTTGGAATAGACCTGGAAACCGGCGTTGGGGTTGGCGGAGAGGACGGCCGAGACGCCGGTCGCGTCGCTGACGGAACGGATGGCCTCGGCGATGTCGGCGGCGGGGGTTCCGCTGACGAATGAGAGGGTCGTGACGCCGTCGGGGCCCTGGATTTCGATGGTGACGGAGCTGGCGACGGCGCTGGCGGTGAAATTGAGCGAGGCGCGTTCGGCGGTCTGGAGCACGTCGACGGAGACGGGGACGTAGGTCCGCGTGCCGAACTGCGCGCCGTGGATCGCCAGGTCGGCGACGGCGTTGCTGTCGACGCCGCTGGTGATGTAATCGAGCGAGCCGTTGAGCAGCGCGCGACCGGCGAACGTGGTGGTGTCGGCGATTCGCGTGATGCTGGCGACGGCGGAGTCGATCTGGAGCTGATTGGCGCGGATTTCGTCTTCGGAGAGGGCGCCTTCGTTGGCGGCCTCGACGATCAGCTCGTTGATGCTGCGCAGGAGCGCGGCGACCTCGTCGAGCGCCCCCTCGGTGGTGGCGATGATGGTGCTGGCGCGCTGCGTGTTGGTCATGGCCTGCCCGACGGCGCTGATTTCGCTGCGCAGCCGTTCGGAGGCGATGAGTCCGGCGGGGTCGTCCTTTCCGCGGTTGATGCGGAGGCCGGTGCTGAGTCGTTCGAGCGTGGCGTTGAGACCGGTGTACGACGTATTGAGGTGTCGTTGGGCGATTAATGCGCCCACATTCGTGTTAATTCGAGCCATTTGCCATCCTCCCTGAACGGTTCGTGGCTATGAACGGGTCGATCCAGTGACGCTGCGTGAGCGGGCGAGCGGCTACGGCCGCCTGCGGGACTCCGGCGGGGGCGGGGCGACGGCGGACATTTCCTGAGGGGAGAGTCCGGCGGCCTTGCGGTTCTCGCGCTGAATTGCGTCGTACACTTCCTTGCGATGCACGGAGATTTCGGTGGGGGCGACGATGCCAAGCCTCACCTTGTCCCCCCGAATGTCGACGACGGTGACCTGCACGTTGTCGCCGATGATGATCGATTCGTCGCGTTGCCGTGAAAGCACCAACATCCGCGGCTCCTTCCGTTGGTTTGCCGATGCCGTCTGTGTCCGAGTGCGGCGTTCCGGAAGCGTGACACATGCTCCGTACATTCGCCGCGCTCGCCCCAGACCGGGCAATGGGATCGCCAGGCTGCAGCGAGTATGTTCCTTCCAGAATGTGGGGTACGCCCAGGCTCATTATAACCCACCTCGCATTGACCATGCCACTGCCTCTAGGCCGTCCGCGCCACGGGCTGCGGCGCGCTGGCCGGGACGATCCGGTGGCGCGTGTCGAACCGCCGCTCCGAAAGCACGAACTGACGCGCCAGTTTCGACTGCGCCCCGACGACGAGCGGGCCGAGCAGGTTGATGGTCAGGTACTCGTCCACCTTGTTGACGATCACGAAGACCTGGCAATCGGACAGGTCGCGCAGCGCCAGCGCCGTCGCGTCGTCCGAGCGGATCGGAACCCGGTAATCGGGCACGAAGGCCAGTGGGTCGCACACGACGAAGGCCAGCCCCGGCTCGTCGACCGACTGGAGCCAGAAGAAGACCGGCTCGACGGCGGTCTGAATCAGCGCGAAGCGGCGCAGCCCGGAGAACCCGAGCAGGCCGTCGCGAAACGTGATTACCCGCTCTTCGTCGATGTCGAGCGTTCCGAACCGCGATGTCTCAATGAGCATGACGTTGCTCCGGTGGCTCGTGCCAGATCGGTTCGCCCGCGGACCGGGTCCGGCGCTCCACGCCGGATCACGATGGCCAGGGCCGGTCCGCGAACCGGGCGCATCCTGCGCCCGACCCGCCTCCCGAGGGTCAACCCGACGATCGCCGGCCAAGCCACGCGCCGGCGAACGCCGCTACATTCGATTCCGCCGCGGCGCCCCCGTGGGCGCGCGGCCGTTGGCCGCTTCAACTGAGATAGTCGAGCAGCGAGAGATTCAGCACGCGCGACGCGGTTTGCAGGTTGGCCTGCAGCGCCGTCTGAAAGCGCTGGAAGTCCACGACCGCTTCGGTCACGTCCACGTCGCGCACGTCGCTCAGCAGAACGCGCGTCGCAGTGGACTCCACGTCCACGCGATCAACGCGCTCCTGTACCGACGCCGACAATCCGGCCAGGCGGCCCTGCGCCGCCTGCATGTTCGACAGCACGCGCTCGACGCGGCGGCCGGCGAGCTGCATGCCGCGTTCGTCGTCGGCCTGCAGCGCGTCGCGCAGCTCCAGCATTGCCGTGAAGACGCTGTCCACGCGCACGGGAGACACGTCGCGGCCCTGAAGCGCGCCGCCGGCAGCGGGCACGTCGAGGCCCAGACCGTCGAGCGCGGGAGAGCTGCTGACGCGCTCCAGCCGCAGCGAGCCGGCGCCGGAGGTGTTATCCGCCAGCACCAGGCCGTTGCCGCTGGTCGCCAGCGAGGCATCCAGCGCGCCGCCGGCGGCCGCGTTGATCCGGTCGATCACGTCCTGAAGCGTCACGGCGCCGTCGACGTCGATCTCGAACGTCGTGCCGTCGGCCGTGATGAAACGAATGTCGTTGCCCGCGACCGTGTAGACGCCGTCGCCGTCGTTGAGCGAAGCGAGCGTCGTGTCGGGGCGCATGGAGCGGATGCCCAGCACGGTGGCGAGCGTTCCGCCGTTTTCCTCGATGGAGAGGTTCGCGCCGGAGATGCGGTTGCGCACTTCGAGCGTGCGGCCGTCGTCGGCGACGCGCGCCAGCACGCCGGCGTCGGACTGGTTGATTTCGTTGAGCAGGTCTTCGAGCGTTGCGGCGGACGAAAGGTCGATCGCCGCGACGTGCGTGCCATTGCGGATGACGAAGCCGTCGGTCAGGTCGAGGCCCGCGCCGGCGCGCAGGTTCGCCAGCGGCGTATGGGCGGCGAGGATCGGGTCGAGGTCGGCGCCGGTCGCGCCCGTGCCGGCGAAGAGGCCGCCCAAGCCCAGGTCGCGGGCCGCCGTCCCGCCGGCGACGTCTTCGACCGCGAAGGCCGCGGCGCCGCTGGCCACCCAGTTGAGGTTGATGCCGGTCGTGCTGATTGCGGCCTGAAGCTCGGCCGGCATCTCGGCGTTGAGGCGATCGACGACGTCTCCGATCGTGGCCGCGTCGCTCAGGTCGATCAGGGTCTGATCGGCGCCGACGGTGACGCGCACCTGCCCGAGCGAAACGCCTTCGCCGGTGCTGCCGCGCAGGTCGGAAATTCGCGTGGCGGCCGTAACGCGCGGGTCGAGATCGACCAGCCCGCGCACGTTGGCCGAGACCGCGCCGAATAGCTCGACGCCGGGGATGGTGTACTCGGCCTGCGAGAGGTCGCTGTCGACGATGGTTTCGCGGCGGCCGAGGTCGCC
This sequence comes from uncultured Planctomycetales bacterium, assembly GCA_964532435.1. Taxonomy (GTDB): domain Bacteria; phylum Planctomycetota; class Phycisphaerae; order UBA1845; family Fen-1342; genus CAZHIE01. The sequence goes on along the minus strand of CAZHIE010000057.1, from coordinate 8,659 downwards.
GTGGTAGAGCACGCCGGCGGTGGTCATTTCGAACGGCGGGCCGTCGCCGTAGAGGCCGCCGAAGAGGTGCGCGCCGAGGTGCTGGCGGTTGGCGACGGTGAGCATCTGGTCGAGGAGCGAGTTGACGACGACGGAGAGCGACGCGCGTTCGTCGGTCGCGATGGTGTCGTTGAGCGCTTCGGTCGCGATGTTGCGGACCTGTTCGAGCAGGTCGATTCCGTCGGAGGCGGCCGACTCGCCGGCCGCGAGCGTGGCCTGCACGCTCTGAAGATTTTGCGTGACCTGCGTGAGGCGGTCGACGTGGCGGTCGAGGTCGCCGGCGTTGGCGGCTCGCAGCGGATCTTCGCTGGGCAGCAGGAAGCGCAGCCCGGTGGAGAGCTGGTTTTGCACGCGGAAGAGCCCGCCCTGCGTCGCGCGCAGGGATTCGAGCAGGTTGAACGCCCGCAGGTTGTGCGAGACGCGTGCCAGGTTGAGTGGTGTCACGGCCATTTTTCGGTCTTCCGCCTGCGCCTTTCGTCGTGTCTCACTGCACGAGGGAGAGAATTTCGCCGCTAAGCGTGTCTACGACGCTGATGAACCGCGAGGCACCCTGAAAGGCGCGCTCGTACTTCGTCAGGTTGATTGCCTCCTCGTCGATGCTGACGCCGCTGAGCGCTTCGCGCTGCGCGACCATGCTGCTGTACACCGCGTCGGCCGACTCGAATTGCGTCTGGGCGGCGGACGCCCGCACGGCCAGGTCGCCGACCATCGCGGACTGAAAGTCGGGGATCGTGCGGTCGCCGAGCAGGGCGCTGGCCGTTTCGGCGATGCGCGCCAGCCGGCCGGCGTTGTCGCCGTCGGCCGATTGTCCGGTGAGCGACGCGGCGATGAGGCGCGGATCGCTGCGCACGTCGGCGCGAATGTCGATCGTGCCGGCGTCGACGCCGGTGAAGAACGTCGTCAACCCCAGCGAGGCCGTCGCGCCGGAGGAGTCTTCGGAGAACCAGACTTCCTGACCGGCGGCGGCGGAGATCGAGAGCCGATTGTCGGACGTCACCGACGCGGTCAGGCCCGGCACGCCGCCGAGCGCGGCGGCGAGCGAGTTCAGCGACGTGTCGCCGCCGATCCCGTCGAGATCGACGTCAATCTGGCGCGTGACGGTGCGGCCGGTGGCGGGGTCGCGCACGTGGACCAGGAACGTGCCGTTTTCCACGGGAAAGTCGAGGCCGGCGGCGGCGGTGTTCAGCGCGGCGGCCGGGTCGTCCACGGCGTATGTGCCGGTCAGGTTCGCGTAGCTGACGAGTCCGCGGCCGGATGCGTGGACTCGATTGACTTCGTAGGCCAATCCGCGGGCGAGGTCGTCGAGCTGGTCCAACTGTGCGCGGATGTGCTCGTCGCGGGCTTCGACGATCGCGCCGAGCTGTCCGCCGCGGATCAGGGCTGCGCCGTTGTTGTCGCCGAAGCGGACGGTGGCGATTTCGAGGCCGTCGACCTGTTCGAGCTCGGTGATGAGGCCGCGCGAGCGGTCGAACTCGACGAGCGGGTCGCCGCCGACGTAGACGTTTACGCTGCCGTTGGCCTGCGGGCGGACCTCGATGTCAGACAGTTCGCCGAGGTCGCGCAGGAGCGCGTCGCGGCGATCCTTTAGCGGGTTTTCGCCGCCGCTGCCGCGGGCCTGCTCCTGCACGATGGTCTGGTTGAGCCGCGCGATCTCGTCGGCGACCTGGGAGATGCGGCCGGTCGCGTCGGTGGCGGCGCGGTTCAGATCGGTCACCTGGCCGAGCAGGCCGGCGCGCTGGCGGCGGAGCGTGCGGACGGCGGTGTCGGCCGCGGCGATGACGAGATTTCGCGCGGTGGCGTCGGTCGGTTCGGTCTGAAGCTGGCTGAAAGACGTAAAGAATCCGCTGAGCGCGGTGGAGAGGTCCTGGTCGCTGAGTTCGTTGTAGAGCGACTCGACCTGGTTGAGCGTGCGGGAGAGCGTTTCGGCGCCGCTGCGCTGCCCGAGCGAGAGGCGCAGGCGCGCTTCCAGCGATTCGTCGACGTGGCGGCGAAGCTGCGAGAGCGCGACGCCCGCGCCGGGCGCGACGCCTCCGAGGACCGGGCCGCCGAGCAGGGCTTCGAGGCGGCCGGTCTGGCGCGCGTAATCGGGGTTGGCGGCGTTGGCGATGTTCTGCCCGGCGACGGCGAGGGCGGCCTGGTACGCGGCCAGCGCGCTGCGTCCGATTTGGAATGATGCGCCCAGGATCGCCATGATTCACCCAACTGCGTCGAGACAGACGCGTCGTGCGTCGGTTGCGGTTCGGCCGGCGGGCCCATACCCGGTCGGCGTCTGAGCGACCTTTGCGATGTCCGCGAAGATCGCACGGATGTGGCATTGCAGGTTGCGTGCCACGCGACCCGCCAGGTCGTTCTTTTTTTTCAGCGTGGCGGCGAGATCTTTCAAAGCCGCGTTTTTGGCCAGAAAACGGGACTTTTCGGGTTCGTCGAGCGCGGCGGCGAGTTCGCCGAGCGTTGCGGCGGCGAGGTCGGGTCGCCGCAGCTCCTGCGCGGCGCGCGCAAGAATGGCGCCGCGCTCGCGATCGAGCCGCAGCACCTGTTCGAGCAGTCCGTGCTCGCGGGCCGCGCCGGCGTGGAGCGCGGCGTTGTCGGCTCGGCGCATGGCGGCGAGCTTCGTCTCGGCCGCGTCGAGCAGGGCGCGGAGCGCCGCCTGGAGCGCCGACAAGTTGTCGAACAGCTCGTGCAGCGCGCGGGCGGCGCCGGGCGGAGCGATGCGCGGCTTGGCGACGGCGGCGGTCATGCGTAGGTTCCCTGCGCGGGAGCGTGAGCGACAGATTCGGCGATGGACGCCTGCCGCGGCGTTCCCATCAGCCGCCGCGCGACGTGGTCGATCAGCCCGCCGGCGCTGCGCTGGGCGATGGCGTCGGCCAGGCGCGTGTCGAGCATCTCGCCGAAGGCCGATTCGGTCTGTCCGCCGCGAACCAGGTCGCGGCCGAGCGGGAACTTGCGTGCTTCGGCCAGCAGCGGGGCGAAGAACTGCTCGGAGACGAGCCGCGCCGCGGTCTGCTGCGCGACGGCGGGGTCGTGTGCGTCCGCGCGCCGGCCGGCTGCTTCGACGGCCGCGCGGCCGCGGCGCTGCGCGGCGCCCGCGCCGGTCAGCATGTCGAGAGATATTCCGCCCGCGTTCATTGGTTACTCCCGATAGACGAGCTGCGCGTGGAGCGCGCCCGATGCATGGAGGTTTTCGATCGCGTCGAGCATCGCGTCCGGCGTGGCCTTGATTTTGGAGAGCGCCTTCATCAGCTCTTCGAGTTCGACGGGCGCGGCGGAGGCGGCCTTGCCGGGAGGCGCCGCGCTGTTCGGCGCGGCCCCCGCGGCGGGGGTTGGGTCGGGCTGCGCGGCGCCGACGAGCAGGGTTCCGAAGCCGGGGATGTTGAGCAGCGTGGGTGAGACCTTGGCCGGTCCGACGATGACCCACGTGCGGGCGGTGCGGTTGATGATGACGCGGGCCGCCTGCTCGGGAAGGACGAACATGGGCGTCTGGAGGACGCGCGTGATGTACGCTCCGGGTCGGGCAAGCTCGTAGTCGGGGATGCGGACCTGCACCTCGGCAGGCCCGATCGCCACGGCGATGTCGTCGTCGAGCAGCGGGCGGGGCTGTCCGGCCTTTTCGCCGGTCAGCTCGGCGGGGTTGGTCATTTCGTGATTGACGTTTCGCGCGACCATCTGCGCCCAGCTCCAGCCGGCGTGGGCCGGATCGAGGATGAGCGTGATGCGGCCGCTTTCGACGAACTGATACGCGAAGTCGCCTTCCAGCGTTGCGCCGTCGCGGATGATGCCGCGCGCGGGGGCGTCCTTGCGCGGCAGCTCGACGCGTCCGCCGGCAATGGCGAGCACCTGCTGCGTGTTTGGGTCGTTGATGTCGAACATGGAGAACTGGAGCGGCGTGGTGAGGAGCTGCCCGCCGTCGAGACTTTTGGCCGAGCCGACGACCGTGACGATCACGTCGACGCGCTGTCCGTCGCGGGCGCCGTTTTCGGGGATTTCGGCCTCGACGGCGACGAGCGCGACGGACATGTTGCCCTTCAACTCGTCGGCGCCGAGCAGCGGCGTGGCATAGCGGCGGTGGAGCGCGAGGAGCTTGGCCATGGTCGGCGCGTTCTTGTCGCCGTCGCCGGTGCCCTTGAGCCCGACGACCAGGCCATAGCCCATCAGGCGGTTGGTGCGCTGGCCCTGCAACCGGGCGACGTCCTGCACGCGCATCTCGGCCAGCGCCGGCGCGGCCAGCGCGAGGGCGAGCAGCGCCGCGGCGCCTGCGCCGCGGCGGACGGGCATCGGGTTTCTCAACGCGCTTGCGATCATCCGTCGTTTCTCCCGGCAGCCCGAGCGGGCAAGATGCCCGCTCCACGCACAGTTCTGCGAGGCACTGCGCTAGAACGGGCGCAGGAAATCCCAACCGCGCTTGAGCCAGCCGCGGCGAGTCGCGTCGCGGGTCGCGCCACGGTTGCGGACTTCGACGGTCAGGCCGTGAAGCTGCGTGCTGAGCACCGTGTTCTGGGCGGTGATGTCGGCGCTGCGGCACTCGCCGGTCAGCAGTGCCGTGTAGCCCTCTTCGTCGACGACAACCTCTTTGGTGTCTTCGAGGACGAGGTTGCCATTGGGTTTCACGTCGATGACGCGGGCGGTGACGCGCAGCGTGAGCGAATCCTTGCGGTCATACTTGCCCTGGCCGTCGTATTCGTCCTTGTGGTTGAAGTCGATGCCCGGCTTGCCGTTCGGGAATTCCTGTGGGACGAGGCTGTCCTGCTCGTTGAGCTTGAACCACTTGGCGAGCTCGGTGTTGATCTTCCACTCCTTGTCGGAGTTGAACTTCGCGTCGCTCACTGCGGTTTTGTCTTCTCGGACGATGATCGTGACCAGGTCGCCGACGCGAATCTGGCGCGGCAACGGCGCGGCCACCGCGATCGGCGAGACGCTCATCAGCACGACGTTTTGGCCGGGGACGAACGCGGCCGGCGGCCCCATCAGCGGCAGCGCGACGGCGGGCTGTCCGGGTACGGACGGAATCGCCGCGGGCGCCGGGCGCAACGGCTGCGATGGCAGAGGGAGCCCCAGGCCGACTGCGGCCGCGGCGTGTTCCGGCGGGATGAGCATGTTGGCGCCGGCGGCGGGCGCGTCGGGTTGCATGCGGGGCGCGGCGGGCGGCGCGAGCTGCCGGCGAAAGAGCGAATTGCTCTGCGCCAGCGCGGGCGCCGCCGGCGCTAGCCAGCAGGCCGCCAGCGCGGCGAAAGCCGCGGCGTGTTGTGCGAATTGGACGCGGTTGCGTGGCATCATCCATCCTCCGCCAGGCGGACGGTCGCGACGCCGGTTACGACGCCGCGCAATTCGCGCTGGTCCTTGCGAGAGTCGCCGACGCGGACGCGCACAGACTGGCCGAGCTTGCCCGAATCGAGCGCCAGGCCGGCCATGCGCATCTCGATGCCCGCGCCGCCGCCGGTGATCGTGACCGGCCGCGAGCGCTGCACGAGGTCGAGCGGGGTCAGGTCGCCGCGGCGGCAGAGCTGGCCGGCGGCGACGAAGCGTTTGACCTGCTGTCCGACGACTTCCTCGGCAGCGGCGAAACCGGCGTCGTCGGCCGAGTCGAAGACGCGTCGCACGACTTCGACGTCGTCGCGTCGCACGATGTTGCCGACGCTGAGCGGTCGCCGCGCGACGACTGCGTCGCGCGTCAGGCGGACGCGCGCCCCGATGGTCACCATGCGCTGGGTGCGACCGTCGCGGCGCAGCGCCACGCGGAACTCGCGCAGCCCGAGCGCGCCGACGCCGCGAATGGCGTTGATCTGGAACTCCCACTCGGGGCCGCTGAGGCGCAGGAATTCCTGGCCGGCGCGTTCGAATGCGACCTCGGCCTCGCCGCCCAGCCGGGCGACGTCCTGCTGAATGAAGCGGCGCAGGGCGTCGCCGAGCGTTTCGGCGTCGGGATTCGAGTTTTGGATTTCGGGCGGCGCAGCGCCCGCGTGCCCGTCTGCCGGAGCGGCGCGCTCGGGCGCGGGCGTCGCGGGGCTCGGCGGCTCTTCCGCCTCGATTCGCACGCGGCAACGCGACGCGCCGATGAGCAGCACGTCGCCGAGATTGACGCCCAGCTCTTCGAGCCGGCGGGCGATCTGCTCGTGCGACAGCTCCGTGTGGGCCGGAATGCGCAGCCCCGGTGCGGCCGGCTTCTCGCCGATCGCCTCGGCCAGGCTTTGCGCTTCGATCACCAGCACGTCGGCCAGTGTCGGCGCGCGGCCGACAATCGTCGCCTGCGGGCGGATTCGCAGCGTCGCGGGCGACGTGCGCTCCTGCGCGGCCGCCGGCGCGAGCGTCAGCCCGCCCAGCAGCGCCAGCAGCAGCCACGCGGCTCGCCGGCGCGACGCGTCATCTATCGCTCGTGTGTGCATCATGGCCGGTTACCTTCTCAGGCTCGCGACGACGCGCAGCGATTCATCCGCCGCCTGGATCGTCTGAGAATTCATCTGAAACACGCGCTGCGCCTTGATCAGCTCGACCAGTTCCGAAACCGCCTCGGTCGTGCTCAATTCGAGCTGCCCGCTTTGCAGCAGGCCCAGCCCGGTCGAGCCGGCCGTGCCCTCGATGGGCGTGCCGGACGCGCCGCTCTCGACGAAGACGTTCGACCCGGCCTGCAACAGGCCGGAGGGATTCGCGAATCGCGCGAGCTGAATCTGCCCCGCGTCGACGATCTGGCCGTTGTTGTCGCGGTAGAAGACGCGGCCGTCGCTGGAGAAGCTGATGCGGTCGCTGGGGATGTCGGTGCTGATGGTCGGCGCGCCCTTGAGGCGATAGCCGTAGCTGTTGCCGAGCACGAGTTCGCCGGCCGAGTTGCGGACGAAATTGCCGGCGCGGGTATAGGCCGTTCCGCCGCCGGGCAGGTCGAGCTGAAAGAACCCGTCGCCGTCGATCATGACGTCGAGGCTGTTTTTGGTCAGGACGGGTGAGCCCTGGATGAAGTTAATCTGCGTGTTGCTGACTGTGACGCCGAGGCCGACCTGCGTGCCGAGCGGAGAGGTGGTGTCGGCGCTGGTTTGAATGCCGGGCTGCGCCCGCGTCTGGTAGAGCAGGTCTTGAAAATTGGCGCGGGCCGACTTGAAGCCGGGTGTGTCGGCGTTGGCGATGTTGTTGGCGATCACGTCGATCTTCGTCGACAGGGCCTGCATGCCGGTCGCGGCCGTGTGTAGTGCTGTGATCGCCATGACTCGTCCTCCCTTCCGTTCGTGATTCCGACGCCTTGGGGGGCCAGCCTCCGGCCGGTCCATTTCGCCCGCGGGCACGTCGTCGGACGCGGAGGTCCGACGCTACAGTTCGCCGTCGGACGCGGAGGTCCGACGGTTCGTCTTTCAACTCGCTATTCGCTACTCGCCATTCGCCACTCGGCTACGCCCTCGTCACCACGCTGATCAGCCGGGCCGCGGTCTGGTCCTGAAGCGAAATCATCTGCGCATTCATCTGGTACGCGCGCGACGCCTCGATCATCTGCACGAGTTCCGAAACGGGCTCGACGGCCGAGTTTTCGACGTGCCCCGCGAGCACGCGCGCCTGCGGCGCGATCGGAGTCTGGCCGCCGGCGTCGTAGCGGCCCGCGCCGGCGTGGCGCAGCGCCGCGTAGTCGTCGAAATCGCTGACTTCCAGCCAGCCGGCGACTGCGTTGTCCTGCATGATTCGTCCGGCGTCGTCGATGGACGCGCTTCCGCCCAGCGGGTTGAGCACGATCGGCACGCCGCCGCGGCCGAGCACCGGCGCGCCGTCGGTGGCGGCCACCAGTCGGCCGGCGGGGTCCATGAGCAGCCGCCCGTCGCGCGTGAAGAGCTTGGCGCCGTCTTTCTGCACCGAGAGGAAGCCGCGTCCTTCCAGCGCCACATCCAGCGGCCGATCGGTCCGAACGGGCGGGCCGCTTTCGAAATCCGTGTGCGTGCGGCCGAGCCAGAGTCCGCCGGAAAGCCCTTGCAGGTACTCGGCGCTGGGGCCGCTGCGCTGGCCGGCGTCGGCGGCGGGCTGCCGCTCGGCGAAGACGGCGAATTGGCGCTTGAAGCCGACGGTGTCGGCGTTGGCGATGTTGTTGGCGATGACGTCGGTGCGATACTCGTTGGTCATCATGCCGGCGGCGGAGTGATAGAGGCCGTAGATCATGGCCGGCCCTCCGCGGAAGCGCTGCGGCCGGCGTCGCATTCGCGAGCGGCGCTGCGGTCGTGGCGATATGCGGAAGGCTGTTGTCCGGCGTCATAGTCCGCGGAATCGGCCCCGCGGTCGCCGTCGTCACTACATGAGCGGCGACTGACGCGGTCGGCGGCGGAAGATTCGCCGCAGTCGCGAGTATCTGCGAAAGAAGAGTCTCGGGCGGCGGCGCTGGCGATCGCGGCCGCACTGAGCGTTGCGCCATCCGTGGCACGCCGCCAGGCCTCCGCCAGCACCCACCGCCCGAGTTCGCTCCAATCCCGCGGCCGGGGCGGATCGCCGCCCGCTGCGCACGGCGCGCGGTCCGGCCGGCCGGTTCCGCTGCGTGGCGTGCGGTGCGCTGGCGACGCAGCCGGGTCGAGCGCGTCGTCGAGTCGCTGGGGCATTGTTCACTCCCGGTCGCTTCTCCGCCGCCCGCGCTCGTCGCATCCGTGCGGACGAAGCGAGAGGCTCG
>CAZHIE010000056.1:20348-23345 GCA_964532435.1 uncultured Planctomycetales bacterium | reverse complement strand
CGGGCCAGCGAACCGGGTATGGGGCGCCCAATCACGGGCTGGAAGCCCATGCCACATGAAAGGCAGGTCCCTTACTTATGGCCGACTATTTGCCCGGGCCCGACGCCGACTATCAGGCGTGGGTCACAAACGTTGGCCGGTAGCTCGCGGGCGGGACGCCCACGCCACCCGTGGCCGCGCTTGGGCCCGTCGCAGCCGACATGACGCCGGTCACCACCGGTCAGACCGCGTTCAACAGCGGCTTCTCCGCCCACATCGCCGCCAAGCAGACCGCGGCGGCGGCGTAATCTTCCCCACCTTCACCAATTCACGGACCGCATCCGACAGATCACCGAGCGCAACCGGGGAACCGGATTGAGGCGGATGATCTCCGAGATCAACTCGACGCCCCTCGTCTCGCCGCTCCTTCGCCACATTGTCCCAGCCGCAGTTACGCGATCTCTGACGTACATCCAGGAAAACTCGAATGGCGACCATTCGTTGGAAGCGCTCGCCGCGGCCGCCGGCTGGCACAGAGAAAGAGCATCCGATTCGGGCGATATCGCGCCGCCGTCGCGCCGGCCGACGAGGACAGACGAAATGGACTCCTCCCTCCCTCCAAATCCGTTGCACTCCCGAGCGCTACCTGCGAACGTACCGGAATGCAACGCAAACCAGTCGAGCGACCGGCCGAGCCGCCTTGCGCCGTGCCACGCACGCTATGGCTCACGCTCTTGGCGGCGGCGCTCGCGTGCCCGGCAAGCGCGAGCCCCCCTCGGCCGCGCCTGCTGCTCACGCCCGGCGACGTCGATCGACTGCGGCATGAATGCGGCCTGGGCCAGCCGCAGGCGGAGCGGGCCGAATGGGGCGTTTTCGGCGCGCGGCGCGATGATTACCAGGCGCTGCGCGGCGTGCTGGGCGAAGACGTGCAGGCGGCGCTGCCGGGCGAACTCGCCGCCGCCGGTCTGCTGCACCTGCTCAATCGCGGCGATTGGCGCGACGCCGAACGCGTCGCGCTGATCGGACGCGCGCTTCAGGACTCCGGTGCGGCCGGGGTCGATCCGATCGAGCGCGCCATCGCGCTCGACTGGGCCTGGGACGCGCTCGACCCCGCGCTGCGCAGCGACTTCGTCGCCGGAGCGGCGACCCGGGCGCAGCCGCTCGCGCCGACCGACAGCCCGCTCGAACCCGGCGCATACCGCGAAAAGCTCGCGTGGGTCGCGCTGGCGCTGGCGGTCGACGAGCAGGATGACCCGTCGCGGGCCTGGAAGGAGCGGCGCGAGCGGGTGCTCGCGGCGGCGGCAAAGCACTTCGAAGAAACGCTGCCGGCGTTCATCCGCTGGCGCGGTCCGACGCCCACGGGGCCGGCCCGCGCCGACGAGGAGGAGGCGCTTACGGCGCTGGCGGTCGAGTGCGCCGGCGCCGTGCTGAATCGCGACGTGTGGGCTACGCAGCGCGACGGCGCGGGGCGCTGGATGGAGCATTACTGGCTATCCACGTTCGCGCACCCGGCGCTCGCGGCACACGGATTCCTGCGCGACGACGCCGGTCCCGCGGCGACGCTGCCGGGCCAGACGTGGTCGCGACTCGAACCGCTCAGCGCGGCGCTGCTCGCGGCGCGGACGCGCAACCCGGCCGCGGCCGAAGTCGCGCTGCGCGTCGCGGAATCGATCCGCGGCGGCGGCGATGCACAGCGCGCGGCGTGGCGCTGGGTGGTCGTCGCCTTCGGCCCGCCGCCTGGCGCAGCGCGCGCGCCGCTGCCCTTGCCGACGGCCCGTAATCTCGGATCGGCGGTCGTGCTGCGCGGCGGCGACGGCGCGGACGCGGTCGGCGTTTGGATCGAAACCGGGCAGCCGTTGCTTCGCCCGCGGCAGCATCTCGACGCGGGGCACTTTCTCATCCAGCGCGGCGGCCGGCTCGCGGTGAGCGGCGGAGATGATGTATCGGCGGCGTCGGCGGCGGTGAACGGCGGAGCGCAACACCTGGGCGCGCGGCGCGAGCCGTTCGAGTTCGACGACTATTGCGTCTCGACGATCGCGCACAACTGCGTTGTCGCGTACGACCCCGGCCGGCCGGCGTCGATGGGAACGAGGCGATTCCTTCCGGCCGGCGGGCAGCGCGGCATCACCGACGTCTGCCGGGATTTCGCCGCGCCGCCGGAAGCGCAGGATCGCGCGACGGCGCGACAGATCGCGTATGGAAAGCGCGGCGCATCGGCGTACGTCGCGCTCGACCTGGCGCCGGCCTACGACCGGCGCGTCATCGCTTCGTACTCGCGGGAGTTCGTCTTCGTCGAAGGCGCCGCGCTGATCGTCATCGACCGGCTGAAGGCCGGGCCGTCGCGCATCACGCCGACGTGGATCGTCAACATTCCCGCCCGCCCGAACGTCGACGGGGCGGACCTGAAGGATGCTGCGCGCGCGGCGGGGGTGGACAACACGGCCGGTGTGTGGCGCGTCGAGGCGGCGCGGGTGTTGCACTGGGCGGATCGCGACGGGGCGTTGTGGCACTTTCCGCTGTTGCCGCCCGAGCGGCGCGTGCGCGCCGCCGGCGGGCCGGGGCGCCGCGAAGTGTTTGGCGCAGATGCGGCGGCGCGGTCATACCTGGGGAGTTCGGCGGCGGGATTCGAGCGGCTGATTCTGCCGTCGGATCGTCGCGGCGCTGACAATGCGTGGTATCGACTGGGAAGCGCCGCGCTCGTCCCCGCCAGCGTCGGCGCGATGCCGCACTGGGGGCGGATCGAAGTCGAACCGGCGCAGCCGGGCGGCGCGTTCGTATTCGTCAATGCGCTGGTGACGGATCGCGCGGATGCGAAGGCGCCGCCGGAAGTGCGCGCGAGCGCGGCGGCAGCCGGCGGCACAGACATCGCGTTCGATCTCGGCGCCGTGCGCGGGCGACTGTGGATTCCTGCGGAGGCAACCGGGGGAACGCTTTCGATCGATGCGCCGCGAACCGTCGAATGGCCGCTTCCGAGCGAAGTGGAGCCCGACGAGCCGCTGTCCGCCGCGTCACAGCCGG
>CAZHIE010000056.1:11525-20248 GCA_964532435.1 uncultured Planctomycetales bacterium | reverse complement strand
CTCACGGCTTTTGGCCGAAATACTCGATCCGCTTTCGCGCGTTCGCGCTCGTCTCCGCGTCGCGATCCAGCCGCAGCGCCGACTCCCACGCGCGCAGCGCCGCATCGCGCCGGCCCAGGCGGTGTTCCACGTCCCCCAGCCGCAGCCACGTGCGGGCCGACTGCGGGTCGATCTTGAGCAGTTGCTCCAGCCGCTCCTTCGCTTCCGGGTAGCGCTTCTGCGTAGCGGCCAGCAGCGCCAGACCCTCCAGCGCGCCGCCGTCGTCCGGGTGCAGCCGCAACGCTTCGGCGAAGCGCTCGCCCGCGTCCGTGTAGCGCCTGGCCCGAAACAGCGCACCACCCAGCTCGACCATCAGGCCCGGCTCCTGCGGAGCAGCCGCCAGCGCTTCCTCATATCGCGCGATCGCCAGCGCGTGCCGCCCCTCGGCCAGAAAGCGCGCGGCCTGTTTGCGAAGCCGCTCGGCGGAAAGCAGGTCGGCGGAGTCGATTTCGGCCGTCGGCTCTTCCGAGATCGCGCCGGAGCCGGGCGGGGCCGTCGGGTTGTCAGCCGCGCCAGCGTCGACGCCGGAGTCCGGTTTCTTCGATGACGCGGCCGCGCCGAATTCGGCATCCCGGTTGTGCGAAGGCGCTGCGGCGCCGAGTTCGGCGAACGGCGCCTTCGACAGCGCCCCGGACGCCGCACGCGAGTCGGCCGCGTCCTCGCGCTCAGCCTCCGGCCTCTCGTCGAAACTCGACAGCGGCCGCACCGGAGCGACCGGCTCGACTCGCACGGCGCGATCCGCGGCCGGTTCCGGTTCCGCGTCGGCCGAGTCGTCGCGCGACGAAGCGCGCCGGCGATCGCGCGGGAGATCGGCACGGCCGGCGTTGCCCGCGAGGTCGAACGCGATCAGCCGGAGCTGTGCGTCGGCGGGCACTCCGCGCGGCGGCGTCCAGCGCACGCGTCCGTCGCGCAGCTCGGCCCGGCCGCCGTCCGTCCACTCGCGCGCGGCGGCGGGGCGGAAGTAGACGCGCAGCGAGTCGGTGTTCAAATTCTCGTCGGCGACCGTCGCGTCGATCGCGATCTGCCCGGAAGCCTCGTCCGCGCTGGGCGCCGCGCCGTGAATCTGCACGGCCGGCGCCGTCGTGTCGATGATGATGCGCGCGTGTGGCGGCTGGCCGGCTTTCGGCGGATCCGACGAGGCGCCCGCGGCGTTCTCGACGATCACGAACAGGCCGAGCGGGCCGTCGCGCTCCGCCCGGAAGCGCAGCTCGCGCTCGCCCAGCCGGCGGGATTCGGCGGCGCGCCAGCTCTGGCCCTCGTCGGTTGAGACGTACAGCCGCGCGTCGGTCGCTTTCGCTTCGCCGGCAATGCCGAACGCGACGTCGACGTCGCGGCTGGCGACGAAGCGCGCCGCCGAGGCGGGCGGCGCCGCGGGCAGGAGCCATGCGGCGAATATGGCGATCGCGAAAAGCACGCAATTCCTCCGCCGGGCGCCGCGCCGCAATCCCCCCGACCCTTTCGCGGCGCTGTTCGTCCCCTGCTGACACTATCGACGGTCCGGCGGGCGCAGCGCTCGCGGGGCGCCGGGCGGCGCGAGCCTTGCGCCACGCAACACGGACAGGCGGGTCGGCGGGCCGTAGAATGCCGGCGCGGATTCCCCGCGGCGCAGCGGCGGGCCGCTTTGTACAAGGTCTGGAAGCCGGGTGGCGCATGAACTGCCGACAGACGAATATCCGCTTTCGCCTCGCCGTCGCGGCGCTGCTGATTTCCTGTGCCGCCCGCGGCGCGGGTGCCGCCGACGAGCAACTTACGTACACGCTTCGCCCGAAACCCGACACGGGAGCGCTTGAGGTCGAGGTCGCCTGGGCAACCAAGGACCGCACCAGCTCGATCCTGGCGGCGTCGACGACGTATGGCACCGTGGAGAGCGTGCCGGACCTGATCCGCGACGTGCAGATCGAAGGCGGCACGCTGGCAGCGCGACAGGGCGCGAGCTGGACCATCTCGCATCGCAAGAACGGCGAATTTCGCTGCCGCTACACGGTTCGCTGCAACAAGCGCGAGCTGGATTGGTCGCACACGCATCATCCGATCGCGGGCCGCCGGTTTTTTCACGGCGTGGGGAGCGCGTTTCTGCTCGTGCCGGGCGGGGCGCAGGGCAAGGAGGAGTTCGAGGTCGCGCTGCGCTGGGAATTGCCGAAGGATTGGAAGGCGGTCTGCTCGTGGGGCAGCGGGCGGCATCTCGGCGCAAAGATTCGCGCGAGCGACCTGCGGCATTCCGTTTACCTGGCCGGCTTGCTCCAGATTCGCGAGGCGAAGCCGGGCGAGAAGCCGGAGCTGACCGTCGCGGTCGTCGATGGGGCGGGATTCGACCTCGATGAATTCACGCGCATGGCGACCGAGATCATCTCGCAGCAATGCGCGTTCATGGACGAGAAGGAATTTCCGCCGTTCGTCATCACGGTCAGCCCGGTGGGCGAGCCGCTCAAGGCCGGCGACGCGCACCTGGTCGGAATGGGGCTGTACCAGAGCTTCACGTTGCTGGTCGCGCCGCAGTCGAAGCTGACCGACGCGGTCGAGCACCTCTTCGCGCACGAACTCTTTCACTTCTGGAACGGGCGCATTCTGGAGGCCGAGGAGCCCGACAAGCTGGTCTACTGGCTGGTCGAGGGGCTGACGGATTACTACTCGCTGCGGATTCTGTATGAATCCGGGCGCTGGGACGCGAAGACGTACGCGAAATGGGTGAACAAGCACATCCGCGAGTACTTCGCTAACCCGGCCCGCAACGCGCGGAACGAGGAGATTCGCGACCGGTACTGGAAGGAGCGCGACACCGTCGGCGAGGTGGCGTATCAGCGCGGGCTGCTGCTGGGGCTGCGCTGGAACCGCCTGGCGCGCGACCAGCGCGTCGCCGGCGGCTTCGACGCTTTCTTTCGCGGGCTGGTCGATCGGGCCCGCAAGGGCGGCTTCCGCGTCTCGAACGGCAGCGCCCGGCAGGTGGGCACGCAGGCGCTCGGCGACTGGTTCGGCGCGGAGTTCGACAACTACGTCACCGAGGCACGCACGATCGACGTGCCCGCCGATGCGCTCGCGCCGGAGTTTTCCGGAAAGAGCACGGCCGTCTATGAATTCTCGCTCGGCTTCGACCGGCAAAAGTCGCTGACGCAGAAGGTGGTGATCGGGCTGGAGGCGGATTCCGCCGCGGCCAAGGCGGGATTGAAGGAGGGCGACACGTTGGCGGGCTGGCGCATCCCGGCGGACACCAGCGAGAACGTGAAGCTCCAGGTGCTGCGCGACGGACTGCCGAAAAACATCGAATACGCTCCACGCGGCAAGCGCTCCGACGTCCTCCAGTTTCAGCCGGCCGCGACGCGCCCCGGCGGAAAGCGGCCATGACTCCGTTGGATCCGCGACGCGCGGCGGCGCGCGGCTGATCGAGGCGCTGGTCGCGGCCGGCCGCATTGACGAGGCCGCGGCGCTCGGCGAGAAACTGCTGGCGTTCGATGGATCGATGGCGACGAAAGCGCTGATCGAAGCGCGCCGCGAGCGCGGCGCGGCGGGCGCGTCGCAACCGGCGAGCGGGCCCGCCCGGCCCTGACGCATCCTGACACGGAGGCGGCGTATGGCGTTTGGGAAGCGCGGATGGCTCGGCTGCCTGGCGCTCGTGGCTCTGACGGCCTGCCAGCTTCCGCGCGCGGGGGAGCCGGCGCTGCGGCGGCCGGCCACCATCGGCGAGCTCGACTTGCACACCGACGCGGCGCTCGACGAGCGCTTCACCGCCGAGATCGCGCGCATCGACCAGCGCGTCGCCGGCGAATTGGGGATTGGCGACGAGCAGCGCGCCGTCGGCGTCGCCGACCTGGCGAACCTGCGCACCGCGTGGATCCGGCCGGACGCGATGTTCCGCTCGTCCGGCGGCGTGTCGGGCATGGGCGTGGCGCTGGCGTATTTTGCAAACCAGCCGGACGCGGCCGCGTCGCTCGATCCGGAGATCGCCGCGGACATGCAGCGCAGCCTGAAGCTGGGCGACGACGCGGCGACGGGGCGCATCGCGGCGGCGGTCGGCGGCGAGAAGATCCGCGAAGCGCTCGCGTCGCCGGCGCTGGCGCTGTACGACCCGCAGACGGGCGGGCTCTGGTACGGACGCGACGGCGGCGGCGCGCCCGCCAGCGGCCCGGCCGCCGACTTGCTCGAAGCCGCGAGCGTGCGACAGTGCCTGCGGTTCTTTACGCTGCTCGAACAAGGCCGCGCGGTTTCCGAGCCGGCCAGCGCGGCGCTGCGCGAGATGATGGCCGCGCCGGCGCTGGAATGGTCCAACGACGGCGTGGTGCGCGGGCTGAACGGGCGCGACGTGGTGTTGCTGCGCTGCGGGGGTCGCGTGGATGACTGGCGCTGCGAGGCCGCGCGAGTTCAACACGGTCGGAGCGCGTATCTGCTCGCATGCATGGCCCGGCACGCCCGGGCGGAGGAATACGTCGCGACAATGGCCGCGGAGGTCGATCGCTTGCTCTTTCCGGATGAGCGCCCGCCGCTGCCGGCACATCGGCTGAGCCTGCACGAGATGCCGGCCGACTTCTCGGCTGGGCGGCTCGCGCGCGCCGCGCTCGACCCGTTCACGAACGAGCTGATCCTGTGTCCGACCGCCAGCGCCGACACCGTCTACGAATCGCCGCCGCTGACGAGCGAGATGCTGTTCAACGAGGCGCTGCTTTCGTGGAACATCGAGGCCCCCGGGGCGACGGCGTTTTGCGTGGAGCTGCGCGTCGGCCGCAAGCAGGACGATTCGTGGTCTGCGTGGCACTACATGGGCGACTGGGGCGGCGGGCCGGCCTGGCCGCCGGCCGATCGGACGATCGAGTCCGCGGCGGGGCGCGTGGACGTGGACATTTTCCGCTCCGAGCGGCGGTTCGACCGGGTGCAGTATCGCATTCGCGCGGCCCGCAGCGCCGACGTGTTGTCGTTCCTGCGCGTGCGGCGGATCGGCATCTGCCTGAGCGACACGTCCGGCATTCCGCTCAGCGCGCCGCGCGCGTGGCGTCCTCCGGCGCAGAGCCCGGCCCGCGAGCAGTGGCAGCGGCGGCTGGCCGTCCCGTTTCGCAGCCAGCAGGCGGCCCGGGCCGAGTTGGCGAGTCGAATCTGCAGCCCGGCCAGTCTGGCAATGGTGCTCGAATATCGCGGAATCGTCCGCCGGACGGAGGAAGTGGCGGCGCTCTGCCTCGATCCGCTGCACGACATCTACGGCAACTGGACGCGGAACGTGCAGGCGGCGTTTTCGCTGGGCGCGCCGGGATATCTGACGCGGTTCTCGGATTGGGACGCTGTGCAGGCCGCCATCGCCGCAAATCAACCGCTCATCATTTCGATACGCGTGGACGAGGCCGCCGCGCTGCCGAACGCGCCGTACTCCGCGACTGACGGTCACCTGCTCGTCCTCGTGGGCTTCAACGCGGCCGGCGACGTGGAAGTAAACGACCCGGCCGCGCGCAGCGCCGCGGAGGGCGAGACCGTGTATCCGCGTGCCGCACTGGAGGATGCGTGGATGCGCAACGCGGGCGGCGTGGCGTACGTCATCGAGCCGCCCGCGCGGCGCGAGGAAGCGCCTGCGGACGGCGCCCGGCGGGCCGGCCCGAGCGACGCCGACCCGCAGCCGTAATTTACGAATCCAGGGATCTCCGGAGAGCAGCGCCGTGTGGGCGGAAATCGTCAAACAGCGCGTCGCCGCGTTCGGCCATCGCAACTGGATTGCCGTCGTGGACGCCGCGTACCCCGCGCAGGCGGGCGGCGGGATCGAGACCGTCGCCACCAACGCCGACGCCGCCTCCGTCGTCACGTTCGTCCGCGACACGCTGCTGGCGGCGCGGCACGTTCGACCGGTGGCGCGGGTGGACGCGGAACTGGAGCATGTGAGCGAGGCCGACGCGCCGGGCATCGGCGCGCTTCGCGAAAAGCTGCAATCGCTGTTGGGGGAGGTCAGCGTTCACGCCATGCCGCACGAGGCGATCGTCGCGGGATTGCAGCGCACGGCGGAGCAGTTTCACGTGCTGATTCTGAAAACGACGTCGATGCTGCCGTACACGTCGGTCTTTTTCGAGTTGTATTGCGGATACTGGAGCGACGAGGCGCAGATGCGGCTGATGCGGCGCATGGCCGGGCGGTGAGCAAATCCTCCGGCGTAGACGGCGGAACCGCGACGAATTCCTGCTTCCCGTCTTCAATCGGTGTTACAATCCGCCGGACACCACAAGGGGGGATGAACAACAGGGAGGCGTTTCATGCCCGGCACGCCACGTCTCGCCATTCGCCGTGAATGCCATCGTCGCAATCGCCCTGCCATCCGCGCCTGGTTTGCGGCGGCGCTTCTGTGCGCGGCCGCCGCCCTCGGCGGCTGCCCACCCGCGGCGCCGCCGGCCGACGACGCGACGGATAACACGCAATCGGACCGCTCGGCGCCGCCCGCCGCCCCGACGCTTCGCGAGCAGGCGCTTGTGAACGCCGACGGCGGCATCACGCTGAACTGGAGTTCCGTTCGCGACGCCGACTTCTTCGCGTTCTACATCTCCGCATCCGGCGAGCCCGAATTCGTCCTGAACATGGCGAACACGAGCTACACGCTGGCCGAGCCCGTGCTTTGCGCGACGTATCGCTGGAAGGTCGAATCGGTGACGAGCGACGGCCGGCGGGCGGCGTCGAAGACAGCGCAATTCACGACCGCGTGCCCGGCCGACGCGCCCAGCGCGCCGATCTATCCCGATCCGCCGCACGAAGCGTACGGCGTCGAAGGTCCGGTGGAGCTGCGCTGGCAGCCGACGCCCAAGGCGACGAGCTACGAAGTCTATTTCGGGCAGCAACCGCACACCGAGAAGATCGGCACGACCGGCGAACCGCGCTTCGACGCGCTGCCGGGCATTGAACCCGGGGCGCATTACTACTGGCGGGTCGTGGCCCGCAACGACGCGGGCGCCGGCGAGTCGCGAACGTGGGAGTTCTCGACGCTCGACGACGCGAGCGCGCCGGCGGCGGCGATTTACCTGATGCCGCACGACGGCGACCGGAACACGCCGCCACGCCTGTGGCTCGACTGGACGGACACGCGCCGCACGCACCACTACGACGTGCATCTCGGCACGAGCGCCGATCCGCCGAAAGTCGGCACGACCACGGCCTCCGAATGGGCCGTGCGCGAGCCGCTGGAGTTTGGCCGGACGTACTATTGGCGCGTCGTGGCGCGCAACGGGGACAAATTCACCGACGGGCCGCTGTCGTCGTTCACTGTCGCGGCCGCGCCGCGCGTGCCGGAGGCGGTGAGCGATCCCGCGCCGCCGGACGGCGCGGTGGTTCAGCCCGAATCGCTGAGCGTGCTGACGTGGCGGCCGTCGCTCGACGCCGACTTTTACGACGTGTATCTGAGCACGGGCGCAGCGTCCGAGTCGGTCGCGCGGGTTTTTGCGGCGCGCTACGTGCTGCCGGCCTCGCTGGATCGCGACGCGGCGTATTTCTGGCACGTCAGCGCGGGAAACGCGGCGGGCATCACGGAAGGGCCGGCGTGGCGGTTCTTCACGAGCGCCGCCGCCGAGGGCGACGGCGGCGACGACGGTGACGGCGGGGTCGCGGGCGATGGCGGCGCGCCGTGCATCGGCGGCCTGCGCATCGCGACGAACAGCGCTTCCCACGTGGATGCGAGCATTTCGGCCGACGGCGGGCAGGTGGCGTTTACGACGTCGGCGGCGCTGGTGCCGGGCGACACCAACCAATCGTGGGACATTTATGTGCGCGATCTGGCGAGCGGATCGCTGACGCGCGTCAGCGTCGGCAGCAACGGCAGCCAGGGGGCCGGCGACAGCTCGCACCCGTCGCTCTCCGCGAATGGGCGCTACGTCGCGTTCGCGTCGCGGGCGCAGCTCGACAGCTCCGACAACAACGGCACGTCCGACGTCTACCTGCACGATTGCCAGAGCGGGCAGACGTCGCTCGTCTCGCGGGGCGGCGACGGCGCGTCCGACGCGCCCTCGCTGGCGAGCGGCGGCGGCGCGATCGCGTTTCACAGCGCCGCGCGCAATCTCGTCGCCGGCGACGGCAACGCCGCGTCCGACATCTTCGCCTACGACCGCGCCAGCGGGCTGATCGAGCTGGTCAGCCTTACCGAGGGCGGCGGGCAGATGGGTCGCGTGTTCGGCGATTGCAGCATGTCCGCCGATGGACGCCGCGTCGCGTTCACGGCCACGGACGGAGCGAGCATCGTCTTCGTGCGCGACCGCGCGGCCGGCTCGACGGTACGGACGGATCGGCCGGGCGGCATGACGACGATCTCCGGCGACGGCGGGTCGTACGCGTTCGTCGCCGGCAATCAGCTGTACGTCTCGCCGGTGGGCGGCGCGGCGGTGCTCGCGAGCGTGTCGCCGTCGGGCGAGCCGGGCGATCGCGTCGCATGGCTGGCCGGGCTTTCGCACGACGGGCGCTACGTGGCGTTTTCGTCGCACGCGACGAACCTTATCCCCGACCTCGTCACGACCGACACCGTGATTCACATCTATCGAAGGGACATGGCGACGAACACGATGGAGCTTCTCTCGCAGCGCGGCGGGCAGCTCGCCAATCGAAACAGCGCCACCGCGAACAACTCGCGAATCATCTCCGCCGACGGTCGGCACGTCGTCTTTACGACGACCGCGACCAACCTGGCGTCGCCGGCCGCGGGGCTGAAGAGCGTCGTGGTGACGAACTGCCAGCCGTAGTTCGGCGCA
>CAZHIE010000056.1:4882-11425 GCA_964532435.1 uncultured Planctomycetales bacterium | reverse complement strand
TCCCCACGATCCTGACGCCGATGCTCCCCACGATCCTGACGCCGATGCTCCCCACGATCCTGACGCCGATGCTCCCCACCATCCTGACGCCGACCCGGATACACTATGCCACGGCGGCCGCGTGGCCGACCGGGGTCGTGTTTGAGGACGGGCCGAATGCCGACGTATGAGTACGCGTGCGAGAAGTGCGGTCATCGATTCGAGGAGTTTCAGTCGATTACGGCCAAGCCGCTGCGCAAGTGTCCATCGTGCGGGCGGGCGAGCCTCGTGCGGCTGATCGGCACGGGCGCCGGCATCATCTTCAAGGGGAGCGGTTTCTACCAGACCGACTATCGCAGCGAATCGTACAAGCAGTCGGTCGCGGCCGAGAGCAAGGCCGGCGACACCAAGCCGGCTGATGCCAAGCCAGCGAGCAGTGCGGACGCAAAAGGCGCGGCGAAACCCGGCGACGCGGCCAAACCGGAGGGGGGCGACAAGTCGCCCGCGAAACCGGCGGCGGACTCCAACGTTGCGAAGGGGAGCGGGAAAGGCGCGTCGCGCAGCGCCGCCGGGCGAAAGCCGCGCGGCAAGTCGCGTCCGTAGCGCGGCGGAGGGCGTGCGGTGAGTGATTCTCGATCTTCGTTGATTACGACCGGCGCCGCAGCAGCATCCCCGCGACCAGCAGCCCCACCAGTGCCGCCGGCTCGGGCACGATCGAGAATTCCAGGTTGAAATCGGCGCCGGCGGTGGACTCGGGGAAATCCATGCTGCCGCTGGCGGACCCGGACGCGAAGGCTTCGAGGAAGTACGTGCCGGCGGGGAGCGTGCCGGTGAATTGGCGCGAATCGGTGCTGTTGCTGAGCGCCGAGAGCGTTGCGATTTCGCCATTGGAGTCGGACAGGATCACCGTGGCGGAGCTTTCCGCGTCGAAGTCGGCCGCGGCGTTCACATCCGCGTCGAGGATGAAGTCGGCGTCGCTCGACAGCGAGAACGTGAAGCTGAAAACCGAGCTTCCGCCGGCGAGGCTGTTGTTGAGCGTGTCGCCCTGCCCCGCCATCTCGACGTGGCCGGTGGCCGACACGCTCTTGGGGAAGAACTCGGAGCGCTGCGACGCGAGGGACGATGCCGTGACCTGAAACGGCGGGTCGCCGATCTGCGAGAAGCAACTGGCGGAGCGATCAAACAGCTCGAACGCGACAGCCTCGACGTGATCGGCGTCGCTGTCGCTGAATTCGGGGTTGACGACTTCGGTCTGCACGTCGAGCGTGCGGTCCTGCGAGACGGGGGTCATCAGGCTGGCGCTGGCGGCGAACGGGAATGCGAGCGCGACGACGCCGATGCCGGCTTCCTTTCCAAATCGCATGAAGCGACCTCCTCACCGTGCGCTGTCATGTGCTTCGCGGATGCGACCTGCGTAGACGAGCACCTTCCCGCGCAGATGCGACGCTAACAATTCGGTTTGCATAATGCAAGCGATTGCGGTTCCGTGACCGGTTGCGATTCTCACGCGAGAATTTCGCAAGCGGTCACGCTGCTGTCGGGAAGACCCGAAGCGCGCAACAGAGAATCCGAACCCTCACGCAAGGTGGTGGGCCAGGAGGCGGCGACGCGCGCATTGAAGCGCCTGCCCGCATCCCGTACGCTCGCCGCGCATGAACCCAAGCGGCAAGTTCATCGTGATCGACGGCCCGGACGGCGCGGGCAAGGGCACGCAACTCGCGCGGCTGGCCGACTGGCTGATGACACAGAACATCTCCGTCTGCCGCACGCGCGACCCCGGCGGGACGGCCATCGGCGAGCGCATTCGACACGTGCTGCTCGGATACGACCTGTCGCTCATGGCGCCGCGCTGCGAAGCGCTCCTTTTCATGGCTTCCCGCGCGCAGCTCGTCGCCGAAGTCGTCGCGCCGGCCCTGGCCGCCGGTCAGGCCGTCCTGTGCGATCGATTCATCTCGTCAACCTGCGCCTATCAGGTGGCGGCCGGCTTTCCGCGCGAAGAGGTGCTCGCGCTCGGCCGGCTCGCGGTCGGCGAGTGCTGGCCGGACCTGACCATCGTGCTCGATCTGCCGCCCGAGCTGGGATTCGAGCGCACCGGGCGCAAGCCGACCCACGTCGGGCGGCGCGGCGACGCGGGCCAGATTGCGATGTTCGACGGCGCGACGCAGGATGCAATGGAGCGGCGGCCGCTCGAGTTTCACCGCCGCGTGCGCGAGCTGTTTCGCGAGCTGCCGCGCGCATATCCGGGACCGGTCGTGGTGCTCGACGCGAGCCGATCGCTCGATGCCGTCTTCGACGACGTGAAGGAGGCGGTCGCCCGTGCGATTTGACGGCGTCCGGCATCAGGAGCGCGCCCTGGCGATTCTGCACCGCGGGCTGGAGTCCGGCCGGGCGCATCACGCCTACCTGTTCGCCGGGCCGGAGGGCGTCGGCAAGGAGCGCGTCGCCCGCGCGCTGGCGGCGCGGCTGCTATGCCTGGGGACGATCGGCAGCGACGGCGAGGCCTGCGGCGCGTGCGATTCCTGCCGGCTGATGAGTACGGGGAACCATCCGGATTTTCACCTCATCGATCGCGCGCTGCACAAGTTTCACCCCGAGCCGCGCGTCCGGCGATTGTCGGGCCGCGAGCTGGTCATCGACGTCGTGCGGCGCTTCCTGATCGATCATGCCTCGGTGCGGCCCGCGCTGGGAAAGAAGCGCATCTTCGTCGTCCGCGAAGCCGAGCGGATGACCGATCAGGCGCAAAACGCGCTGCTCAAGACACTCGAAGAGCCGCCCGGCGAGAGCTGCCTGATTCTGCTTTCGGCGTCGGCCGGACAGTTGCTGCCGACGATTCGCTCGCGCTGCCAGCTTGTGCCGTTCGGCTCGCTGCCGACGGCGTTCGTGCGCGAGGTGCTGAGCCGCGAAATGCAACTTGGCGCCAACGCGGCCGCCACGCTCGCGGCGCTCTCGGGCGGACGGCCGGGCGCGGCGATGGCCTGGCACAAGTGCGGGCTGCTCACCGCGCTCGACGCCGTGGCGCAGCTCGTGTCGCGGCCGGCGGACATGGCGTGGTGCGATCGCTACGCGGCGGAAATGGTCGGCATTGCGGCCGAGCTGGCGCTGCGCACGCGGGCCGCGGCGCGCGGCGACGCGAACGCCGCGGACGTCGTTGAGGCCGACGATGCGGACGAGGAGGCCGCGGCGGAAGGCGCGGGCGAGGGCGACGAAGGCGAATCCACCGGCAAGGGGAAAGGGTCGAAGAAGAAAGTTCCCGCGCCGGAGCTGCGCGAGGCGATGTCGCTGGTGCTGATGCTGTTGTCGGCGATTCACCGGGACGCGCTGGCGATCGCCGCCGGGGCCGCGGACTTGTGCGTGCTGCCCGCGCAGTCCGAGATTACGGCGCAGCTCGCCGCCCAGCTCGACCTGGGGCAGATCGAGGCGCGCATCGAGGCCGCCGTGCAGGCGGAAGCGATGATCGACGCGAACGTCGCGCCGCTGCTGGCGCTCGAACGGCTCGCCGCGGTGTCCGCAATGGCGTGAGGATTGGGTTGTTGCGCACGCCGGGGCTCGTTAGGCTGATGTAGTTCGGCAATTTCCGGCAAAACGCGATTGGAGAGAGCGCGGGAATCTCGCCGGCGGCCGTACGGGCTGGAAGCCCGTGCCACGTTGAAGGGCTGAGAGCCCGTCGCAGTTGGCGGTCGGAAAGCTCACACCACCACCCGAGAGACAGCGGCTCACAGGAGCGAGGCGATGGCATCGATCCGGCTACGCGCGGCGCAGGTCGCGATTTTCGTCCTGGCGGCGCTGGCGGCCGCCCCGACCTTTGCGCAGGGCAGCTTCACCAACTGGGAAACGCCGCACGTTTCGCCGCTCGATGTGACGCCGGGCGGCCAGACGCTCCTGGCTGTGAACACCGCCGATAACCGGCTCGAACTGTTCGACCTTTCCGGGCCGCAGCCGCGCTGGACCGCCTCGGCGCCCGTCGGTCTCGACCCGGTCTCGGTCGCCGCGCAGAGCGACTCGGTCGCGTGGGTCGTCAACCACGTGTCCGACTCCATCAGCCTGGTCGACCTGGTCTCGCTCAACGTCTTTTACACGATCAAGACGCCCGACGAGCCAACGGACGTCGTCTTCGCCGCCGGCCGCGCGTTCGTGACCTGCTCGCAGGTCAATCAGGTGCTGGTCTACGACCCGGCGAATCTCGCCGCCGCCCCGCTCGTGCTGAACATCGCCGGGGAGGATCCCCGCGCGCTGGCGGTCAGCCCCGACGGGTCGAAGGTCTATGCGGCCATATTCGAGTCGGGCAACCGCACGACCGCGATCGAGCGCGCCACCGTCGATCTCGCTTCCGGCCCGTACGGCGGCCAGAACCCGCCGCCCAACAGCGGCAGCGCGTTCAACCCGCCGATTCGCGCCGGGCTGCCCACGCCGCCGCGCGTGGCGCACATCCTCAAGCGCAACGCCACCAACACCGGCTGGACCGACGACAACAACCGCGCCTGGTCGAGCACGCTGGTGCCGTGGAACGTGCATGACCACGACCTCGCCGTCATCGACGCCGCCTCGCTCAACGTCGGCTATGTCACCGGATTGATGAACCTGTGCATGGCGCTCACCGTGCGGCCCGATGGGCGCGTGATCGTCGTCGGAACCGACGCGACCAACCACGTGCGATTCGAGCCCAACGTCGCCGGCCGGTTCCTGCACGTGGTTGCGGCGATCGTGAACGACGCCAACCCGGCGCTGAATCAGACGGTCGATCTGAACCCGCACCTGGCGGGCGCCTACGCCGCCGGCCTGCCGAGCGTGCCGCAGAACCAGCGCGATCTGTCGATCAGCGATCCGCGCGGCGTCGCGTGGCGCGGCGACGGCTCGGCCGGGTACGTCACCGGCATGGGCACCAACAACCTGCTCAAGATCGACGCGGGCGGCGCGGTGCTGGCGCGAATCGGCGTCGGCGCCGGGCCGACCGGCGTGCAGATCGACGACGCGCGCGGCCGTGCATACGTGCTGAACAAGTTCGACGCGACGCTCTCCGTGATCGACACCTCGAGCGACGCGGAAATCGCGCGGGTCGGGTTCTATGACCCAACGCCGGCGGTGATTCGCGACGGCCGGCCCTTCCTCTACGACGCTCACCGCACGTCGGGACTGGGCCTGACGGCCTGCGCGGCGTGCCACATCGACGGGCGAATGGACCAGCTCGCGTGGGATCTGGGCAATCCGGCCGGCAGCGTAAAGCCGTTCAACCAGCAGTGCCAGCTTCCCGGCTCGTGCGAGAACTGGCACCCGATGAAGGGGCCGATGACGACGCAGACGCTGCAAGGAATCGTCGACGTCGGGCCGCTGCACTGGCGCGGCGATCGCGAGAGCCTGACCGCGTTCAACCCGGCGTTCGAATCGCTGTTGGGCGACGACGCGCAGCTCACCGCCGGCGAAATGCTCGCCTTCGAGAACTTCATCGCGACGATCCAGTTTCCGCCGAATCCGAATCGAAACATCGACAACAGCCTGCGCTCGCTGCTGGTCGATGGGAATCCGATCAACGGCGAATCGCTCTATCTGAACGCGCGGATCGACGGCGGATTGATCACGTGCAACCAGTGCCACGCGGTTCCGGCCGGCACGAACGGACAGATCACGCCGGCCGTCGCGCTCCAGGCTGCGCAGAGCATGAAAATCCCGCAGTTGCGCAACCTGTACGAGAAGACGGGCTTCGCCAAATCGAGCACGAACAACAACCGCGGCTTCGCGTTCACGCACGACGGCTCGATCGATTCGCTGTTCAACTTCCTCTCGCTTTCGGTGTTCAACTTCCCCGCCGGCGCGACCGGTCAGCAGCAGCGGCGCGATATCGCCGCGTTCCTGATGTCGTTCAGCGTGGATACGCACGCCGGGATCGGCGTGCAGGTGACGCTCGACGGCACGAACAACAACGACGCGGCCGTGCTCAACCTGCTCAACACGATGGTCGGGCTGGCCGACTTGGGCGAAGTCGGCCTGGTGGTGAAGGGCAGTCAGCCGGATGGCGTGGGCGGGCCGAGCCTGGCGCGCGGCTATGCGTATCAGGGCGGCGGCGTGTTTCAGTCGGACCGCGCGGCGCAGACCGTCGATTGGAACGTGCTGCGCAGCGCCGCGGCGCCGGGGCACGAGCTGACGTGGACGATGGTTCCGCTCACTTCCGCGGCGCGCATCGGCGTCGACCGCGACGGCGACAACTTCCTCGATCGCGACGAGTTGGACGGCTGCGGCGATCCGGCCGACCCGCTGGTCGGGCCGGGCGACGCGCTGGCGGGCGACGCGAATTGCGACCGGGCCGTGGACAACGGCGACATCGATTACTTCGTCGCGGCGCTGCTGGGCGACGAATCGGCGTACGTGGCGGGCGGCGGCTCGTCTTCGTGCTGGGCGCGGCAGCGGTGCTGGGGCGATCTGAACGAGGACGGATTCATCGACAACGGGGACATCGACGCGTTCGTGGAGTTGCTCCTGGGCTAAGTCAGAAGGCAGAATTATGAATTCAGAAGTGAAGACGCGCAGCCGTGAAGTCAGAAGGCGGAATTCAGAATTCAGAAGTGAAGACGC
>CAZHIE010000056.1:0-4782 GCA_964532435.1 uncultured Planctomycetales bacterium | reverse complement strand
GAATTCAGAATTCAGAAGTGAAGACGCGCAGTGGCCGGCGGTCCGCACTTCTGACTTCTTAATTCTCACTTCTGAATTCAAAAGTTCGCAGCGCCGGATTGGGCGTCGGGGAAGCGAGCGTCGCGCTAATCACACCGCACATACCCACATCCGCCGTCCGGCGCTGCGCCGGCCCGGGGGTCAGGCATCGATCCCGGAGCGCACCGAGCGCGTGGTCCCCGCACGCTCGGTCGCTGATTTCGTCTGGGCCGGATTCTCGCGCCGCCCTGCTGCTCCTACGCGGCGCCTGCTTATCGAACACGCAATGATTCGCAAGGCCACGTGTCCGGGAAAGGGCGGTCCACATTCGCACGTGTCGAATTCTGTCGATACGCGGTGCTTTGGGAGGCCGGCCTCCGGACGGTCTCTTCTCTCGGATGCCGATCCTCCAAGCCGACGGACGCGCGTTCCTGGTTTCCGGTCGGCGGCTTCTCTCGGATGCACATCGTCCTAGCCACCGCGCACGCGCGCCTGGCCGCCCGCCGACCGTTTTCTAATGGACGAACCACCCGGACTCCCGCCACAATACGTCCAGACGGGGCCGTTTCATCGAGGGTGCAATGCGAACGTGCATGTACATCGGGGCCGTGCTGGCGATCGCGTTCGTCGGATCGGATGCCCGCGGCCAGAATTCGCGTCCGCTCCGCGAGGCCAAGTCGCCCAACGAGCGCTTCGAGCTGCGCATCGAAGCCGGCCGGCCCGGCGCGCGCACCTCGCGCCCCTGCAACGCCACGCTGCTCGAAACGGCGGCCGGCGCGGCGCGGCGGCGCTGGGAACGCCCGCTGGTCAACGACGCGGCCCCGGCGCAGGCGATCATTCGCGATGACGGAAAGTTCGTCGTCACCCTCGACGAGTTCCGCCGCGGAGGCGCGCGACACACGCTCGTCATCTACGGCGCGCGCGGCGAGCTGCTGCGCCACTTCATGCTGACGGACCTGCTCACGCGCGAGGACTGGGCCCACGTGAAGTCCGCCCGCCGCGCGGTCGAGTGGCTCGACGGCGCAAAGCCGCGCTTTGACGACGCGGCCGACGCGTTCGTCGTCGAGCTCGGCTGGAAACGCGAGATTCGCATCGACCTGCGCCGGCTGGTCGTGCTGCGCACGCCCGAGGAAGCCGCCGCCGCCGCTCAGGCCGACCTTCCCGCCGAAATCGAGGAGATGCTCTTCGGCGACGCGGGCGGGCAGGATGAGCAGCCGCTGCCCGACGAAGCCGCCGCCGACGCGCTCATGGCCGAAGACCGCGAGGCGCTCGCGCGTGCGCAGGCCGACCACGCCCGGCAGCTCCTCGAGCAACTCCTCGCGCAGCAAACGGAGCAGATGACGCCGGAAGAACGCACACAGCTCGAAGCGATGATCCGCGAGCGCATGGCCGAGGCCGAGGCCGCCGCCGCGGCGCAGGCGGCCGCCGGCGACGAGGCGGCTCGTGCGGCCGCTTCGTTCGCGGAGGCCGGCACAGCGGAAACGACCGACGAGCCGGCGGTCGAGGCGCAAGTCGAGTTGATGGCCCCCGAAATGACAAACGGGGGGCGCCAGCACGATCCCGCCGACCTCGGCATCAAGACGGGCGAACCCGCGGCCGATGCCGGGCCACAGACCTCCGACCCCCTTGAGCAGCCGCCGGGCAGCGCGATTCCGCAGCCGGACCCGGCCAACCGCGTGAATTACCTGTCGGTCCTGAACGAGCACACCGTGACGCAGGGCGCCAGCGCGGCGCCGCTCTACGAGTCCGCCATCGCGTCGCAGGTCGCGTGGAGCGGAGAATCGGAGCTGTTCGATCGGGCGATGAGCGGCGACCCCGAAGCGCTGCGCTCGCCTGAGATTCAGAGCTGGCTCTCGGCCAATCGCGGCGCCATCAACGAATTCCGCGAGGCGACGAAATACGAATTCAACGGCTGGTATCTGAACAGCGCCGACGGCAGCACCATCGGCGCGCTGCTGCCCAACCTCGCCCCGATCCGTCTGCTCGCCAAAACCAGCGTCATCGAGGCGCAGGCGGCCGCGGCCGACGGCTACCCGGACCAGGCGGCGGAGATTTACATCGACACGTTCGCGGCCGGATCGCACGCGGGGCGCGGCGTAACGCTCATCGAGGGGCTGGTCGGCGTTGCGGTGCAGGGCCTCGCGACGGAGAAGCTGCTCGACCTGGCCGACAGCGCGGGCGACGAAGTCGACTTCACCGCGCTGTCGACGCGCATGAAGGAGCAATTTCAGCCCGTTCGCCCGATGGACGAGTACATGGACATGGAGCGCGTCAGCTACCTCGACACGGTGCAGCGCGCCTACGACTACGACGAGGGCAGCGGCAAGTACGTCCCGAACCCGACGAAGATGCGCGAGCTGATGAGCATCGCGGGCGGCGAAGGCGGCGTGGAGCAGGCCCTCCTGCTTACGCAAATGGCGTCGACCCCGTTTGAGACCGCGGTCAAGGAGGGCAATGCGCTCTACGACCGCATGCGCGACGCCGCGCGCCAGCCTTATCCGCAGGCCCGCGAGTCGCTTCGCCAACTCGAGCAGGATCTCGACACGCACCGCAACAGCTACAATCCATTCGTGCGCGTCATGGTGCCGTCGCTTTCCCGCGCGCATTTCCTGGAGACGCGCGGCGAATCGGGACGCCGAGCCTCCCTCGCCGTCGCAAACCTCCGCGCCTACCACCAGCGCACCGGCCGCTACCCGGACTCGCTCGACGAGGTCGGCGACGCCGACTTCCTCAACGACCCGTTCTCCGGCGGCCGCTTCGCGTATCGGCGCGACGGCGACAACTTCGTGCTGTATTCGGTCGGCGGAGACGGTTTGGATGGCGGCGGCCAGCACGACCCCAAGGGCGACACGGGCGACCTGGTCTATTGGCCGCGCCAACGCCGCTGATCCACTCCCGCGGGAGCGAATCGCGCCGTTCTTACCGATTCCGACACGACCGGCGGTGGCCGGGGCCGCGGCGGAAAACCGCCGGCCCCCGCGGTGGCCCGCCCAATCCGCACAACTCACACAAAATTAATCCCCGCATAGACTTGCGCGCTGATTCATTTGGGCATCGGGGTGACTGGTTCCGCACTCAGGGCGCCTGCCGGGGCCGTGCGATTCCAATCTCCAGAGTGGTTTCGAACGCACCGTGCGCACCGCTCGTGCGTCTAACTTCGCAGTGTAAAGGGTGCATCGTAAAGGATTTGTAAAATAGAATCATTTTGATACGATTTTCGCGGCCGGACAGAACCGATGATCGTTTTGAGCGTATAATGGCTGACGAGCGTTATCGGCGCGGAACCCGCAAAGGCGAAACGGCCGATGCCTTGTCGCGTATCTAAGTAAGTGGGAGGCCCGCTTGGGGCTCGACGCCGGCGGGCGAGTTTGGACCTTCGACGTGCCGCTGCATAACGGTGCGGGGAGGTGATGTCATGACGAAGATGTTGCGAACGGCTCAAAAGAAGCTCGTCGAACGAAGCAATGTAGTCAAGCTGCGACCGCGCGCCCGCCTGCCGCGGGCGAGCGTCCTGGCCACCTTCGAGCCCGAGGACGCGGGCCTGCTGCGGCAATGTCTGGCCGACGTGGCCGAATATGTGCGGCATTCGGATTTCCGACGCCTGCTGCGCACGGCGCCGCATGTGCAGGACGGCGCGGCCTACATGGCCAAGGCGCGCGAGTTCGAGGCCGACGCGGCGCTGGGCCGCGCCCCGGTGCTGACCGCGGCCGCCGAGCGCGAGCTGTTCGTATGGTTCAACTACTGTCGCTTCCGCGTGCTGCGAATCCTGAAGCAGTTCGCCGGCGAGCAGCTCACCGCGCGAGCGGCCCGCGACCTGATCGCGTGGGCTCGTGTGGCCGACGCCGCTCGCTCGGAAATCGCGACCGCGAACACGGCGCTGGCGATGGCGATGGCGCGTCGCACGCGCAGCAACAACGTCGAGGTGTCCGACCTGGTCGCCGAGGGCAACCTGGCGCTGCTGCGCTGCGTGGACAAGTTCGATTGCTCGCGCGGCTTCAAATTCAGCACCTACGCCTGCCGCGCGATCCTGGCGAGCTTTTCGCGGATGTCGTCCAAGGCCGTTCGCTACCGGACGCAGTTTCCGGCCGCGTACGACCCGAAGATGGAGCGCAGCGATTACCTCGAACGCCGCCGCGAGCAGATCGAGACGGAGTTCGTCGAGGATCTCCGCGAGATTCTGGACGACAACGCGGCCGAGCTGAGCAACGTCGAGCAGCGAGTCCTGAAGTTCCGTTTCGCCCTGGGGGCGGAAGCGGATGACGCGCGCAAGGGCAAGACGCTGGAGCAGGTCGGCGAACTCCTCGGCGTGAGCAAGGAGCGCGTCCGCCAGATCCAGAATCAGGCGCTCGGCAAGCTGCGCGCGCTGCTCGACGGCCAGGTGCCGCAGGCGCGCGCGAGTTAGCGTTTTTGAAGTGGAGGGCAGCCGCCCCTCGGCTGCCTTCCTCAATTGGACCGCAGCTGCCCTCGGCTGCATTCCATCCGAACCCCTCACGCCAGTGAGGGGCCGGCGGGCGGAACAGGGATTGGGGATTGGGGATTGGGGGAATCCGAACCCCTCACGCCAGTGAGGGGTCTGCGGGGGAGCGAAGGTTCAGGCAAAAAAGACCTGCATTTGCGCAGAAAAAGCTCGCGTCATCCGTCTTCGCCCGTCAGGGCGCGCGATGGTTGCCAGGCGTTTCAACGCCTGGACCCGAGCGCACCTCGTCTCGCTTCTTCTTTCCGCCCGCAGGGCGGACGAGCGCGCCTCCATGCCGCTTCGCGCGC
>CAZHIE010000055.1:13384-23590 GCA_964532435.1 uncultured Planctomycetales bacterium | reverse complement strand
CGGGCGAAAACAAGAAGCGTGAACCGCAGCCGCCCCCGGCTGCATTCGATCCGAACCCACCACGCAAGTGGTGGGCCCGGAAGCCAGCGACGCCCGAACGGGGAGAATCCGAACCCCTCACGCCAGTGAGGGGCCGAATTGGCGGGCAGCCGCCCCCGGTTGTATTTCGGGATGGGCCGGATTTCCAATCGTCGTTTCGCACGGTGCGCTTCGGCGGGCGGGTGATCCTCCGCGGGCGGCGCTGGCTGTTGTGCGCCGCTCCGGCCGCGCGAGGGCGCGGGCCGCTACACACAGACCCGCGTGAAGACACGCGGGCTCGAACTGAGCGCGAATCGCGACCGCGCGAGAATGCCGCGGGCGCTATTCGACGCTCACAAACTTTCGGATTCCCCGCTCAAGCTCAGGCATTGTGTAGCTGCGCGAAAGGTCGATCGGCAGAAACACGCCGTGCGCATGATCGCTGGCCAGAATCAGCAGCCGCCCGGTGATCGCGTAGCCATCTTCCTGCGGCGTGTGGCCGACGATGAACAACTCCACCCCCAGACGGTTGGCGAAATATTCGACCGCATCGGCCGAGTGGAACCGCCCCCAGACAAGCGAATAGGCCGCGCCGCCCGGCTCCAGATCGCCCGGCGTCGGCGCGCGATCGAAGACGCTCAGGTCGAACATCGGCAGCGTGAGCGGATCGGGCAGCGAGTGCGCCATGAAGATGCCGCTGGCCGTGCGCGCCGCGAGCGGCAGCGACGCGATGTACTCATTCACGCCGGCGAGCACGTCGTCGGCCCCGCGGCCGAAGCGCTTCTTCACGCCCTGCTCGAAATCGGCCAGCACGCAACGGCCGCCCTTGGTGATCTCGTGGCCCTGAAGCTGCGAGAGTTCGTGGTTGCTCTGGAGGAAGTAGACGTTGTCGGGAAACTCGCATTTCCACGCCGCGGCCCGCAGCAGCAGCTCGATCGAATCGTCGCCGCCGCCATTGGGATCCGCGTGGATCAGCTCGTGCAGGATGACGCTGCGGCCGGGACTGCGCGGCAGCGCGCAGAAGCGCTGCAGCTTGTCGAAATTGCGCACCTGCCCATGCATGTCGCCGGTCATCACGACCTGTCCGGCCGATCCGAACTGGAGCAGGGCGCCTTTTCGGATGGGGTCTTCGCGGTTGAGCTGGGCGGTCTCGCGGAGGAGTTCGGCCGCGGCGCGTGAATCGGTCAGATAACTCAATTTCGCCTCGGCCTGGAGGGTTGGCGTGCTCACGGCTCGACGGCTCTCCGTTTCGTCGCCGCCGGCGCGCTTCGGGGCCGCGGCTGCGCTGCGGTTCGTGTCCACGAACCTTATCGTGCGATTCGCAGCGCGAGTCACGCAATCTACGGGTGAATCCGGCAGCGGTCAAAGAGGTTTGCGGACCTTGAGGGGGCGCTCATGCGCGGGTGGGCGGTGCTTCATAAGGACGTGCTGCACCATCTCGAGTCGCGAGGCGACGTCGCGCATGCTGCGCGGGCGGTGTTCGCGCTCCGTCTCGCAGCACTCCATGATGAGCTTGGAGAGCGGAAGCGGGATCTCGGGATTGAGCTCGATGGGCGGGGCGGCGCCGCGGCGCGATTCGACTTCGATCTTCTTCGACGCCGTCGGCGCCAGCGACATCATGGTCTTGAACCACTTGCCCGTGACGACCCAGTACATCGTCGCGCCGAAATTGAACACGTCGGTGCGCTGGTCGAGCGCGCGGCGCATGACCTGCTCCGGCGCCATGTAATCCGGCGTGCCCTGCACGCGCACCTTCTGGTGCCCGAGCGGGCAGCTCTGGCCGAAGTCGATGATCTTCACGCCGCCGCCGCGCCGCAGCAGGATGTTGTTCGGCTTGATGTCGGCGTGGACGAAGCCGGCCGTGTGCATCGCGTGCAGGCCGGCCGCGACGTCGAGGAAAACCTGCACAATTCGATCGAGCGAGCGGGGGCGCTGGTCCTCGAGCCGCTCGCCGTCGACGTGCTCCATTATGAGGTATAAATCTCGTATCTTGAGCCACTTGCGGATACGGACGATCTCATAGTATTCGCGCAGAAACGGATGCTTGAGCCGCGAGCCAATCTCGAATTCGGTCTCGGCCTGCTCGATGAAGCGATCGTCTTCGGCGTCCTTGCGCACGACGTGCTTGATCGCCAGGATCTGCCCATCCTCCTTGCGAAAAGCCAGATTGATCGTTGCCCCGGCGCCGCGGCCGATGCAATGGTCGAGTTCGTAACCGGGCAGCTCGGGGATTACGCGTCTACGCATCGACTGGCATTCAGGTGTTCAGCGCTTCGGTCCGACACTCTGCGTCATTCTACCCGCGCGGCCGGCGAAACGAAGGGCGGAGCGTGGGTGGGAGGTCTGATTTCGTGTTTGGGGGGCAGGCCTCGGGCCTGTCTCGTACGTCCCGACAGTATTCCTGATGAGAAGACAAACCGGAGGGCTGTCCCCTCAGTTCGCCAGGCCCTTGCGGTCGAGCAGCGCGCGGAGGTCGTGGGCCTGCCGGGGCAGGTCCGGGAAACTACGCACGTCGGAATCCGGCGCGAGGCGGATGCGGTCCAGCGGCAGGTTCTGATCCCGGCAAAGTCCGCCGAGAATCGCCAGCAGCGTCTCGCCCTGCTCCCGCGGGAGCGAGCCGTCGGCCGTGCCGCGGACCACGAGGCGCAGATGGGAACCGCGCGGGCTCCAGGTGTAGCTGCGATCGGGATAGACGACGCAATCGACCTGTTCCGGGGCGAGCGTCGTGTCGTCGGCGGCGAATTCGATGGTCACGTCTTCGATCGGCGCGCCGGTCTCGGCGCTCAGTTCGGTGGCGGAGGTCCACTGCGGCGTGCTGGGCTCGAACCAGCGGAGAAGCTGGGCGCCGGCGGTCATGGCCGCGATCAGCGAGACCACGACGATGACGTTTCTGCGGTCCTGCGGCATGAGCAATCCTCGCTCGCGAGCTGCGCTTCCTTGCGGGAGAGCGTTGTACCAAGCGTCGCGAGACGTTGCAAGACGAAATCCGATCGGCGCCGCCGGTCGTCAGCGACCGCCGCCACCGGGCGCGAGACGCTTATATTATTCGGTATGAATTGCCGCCGGGCGCAAATTTTCGCCGCACTTTTCGCGTTTTTCGCGATGTTTTTCGCGCGGGCCGACGTCGTCCGCCTCGACGACCGAGAACCGTTGCGCAACGTGCGCATCACCGACCTGCGCGACGGGCGACTGGTCTTCCGCGGCGTCTCGCGCGAGTTCCTGAGAAAACCCGTCGACGCCGTCGCCGCCATCGAGGTCGACGACCTGCCCGGCGTCGGCGAGGCGGAGTCGGCCGCCGCCGCCGGCGACTGGCCGACCGCCATCGCGAAGTACGAGCAGGCGCTGGCGGGCGCGACGGCCCCGTGGCTGCGGGATTATCTTCGATTCCGCCTGGCTCGCGCGTGTGATCGGACGGGGCGCTTCGACGCGGCGGTGGAGCACTATCTCGCGGTTCTGGCGTCGAGCGCCGCGCTGGCGGAGCGCTGCGCGCCGCGGAACCCCGGCCCGCCGGGCGGACCGGCCAACCGGGCCGCCCTGCAGCGTCTGCGCGACGCTCGGCCGCTCGCGTCGTCGCCGGCCGCCCGCGCGCTGTTCGTTCAGATCGCGCTGCTCGAAGGCGGCGACGTGCTTCGTTCGATCGAAGACTCCGCCGGCGGCAATTCCGGTGTCGCCGCGGCGGACGGATCTCCGCCCGCGCCGCCGGCCAGCCAGCCCGGCCTGGGGCTGCTGCCGCCGACATCCGCGCCGGCCGCGACGACCCGGCCGGCGAATCCGGGTCCGCGACCCGCCGCGCCGCCGCTCGCCCCGGTCGTCCTTCCCGCCGATTCATTCCTGCTGGACGTGATCGATCGCTGGCTCGATGCCGGCGAGGCGCAGCCCGCGGATGACCTGCTTCGCCGCGCGCTCGCCTATGTGCCGCTGCGGAATCGAGCGCCGTGGCGGCTGCGCCTGGCGCGCGTCCGTATCGAACGCGGCGAGCCGGCGGCCGCGGCGGCCGACCTGATGGCGCTGGCCGAGCCGCCGACCGATCCCGCCGTCGCGGCCGAAGCGCTGTATCATGTCGGGCTGGCACACGAGCGGCTGGGGCAACCGGACGTGGCCGAGGGCGTTTACCGAGACGTTTGCGGCCGGGCGGGCTGTCCGGCCTGGCTGCGGGCGCGTGCGGAGGAAGCGCTCAAGCGGCTAACGCAACCGAAACCCCGCTGACGAGAGCAAGGGCGAGCGATGTCGGACCGGCCGACGACATACTACCTGGAGACGTTCGGCTGCCAGATGAACGTTCTGGACAGCCAGCTTGTCGAAGGGCAGCTCCGCGCGCTGGGCCTTTCGAAGAGCGACGCGATGCGCGAGGCCGACGTCGTGCTGTTCAACACGTGCAGCGTTCGCCAACATGCCGAAGACAAAGTCCTCTCGCGCCTGGGCGAGCTGAAGGTCTACAAGCATCGCCGGCCCGAGGCGGTGATCGGCGTGATCGGCTGCATGGCCGAGCGGGAGAAAGAGGGGCTGTTCGCGAAAGTTCCGCACGTCGACCTGCTGTGCGGGCCGGGGGAACTGAATCGCCTGCCCGCGCTGCTGGCGGACGTGTGGGAGCGGCACGAGCGCGTCACTGCGCTCGCGGGGAACCTGTCGCGCCGCACGGAAGCGCTGCAACGGGCGCTGGAGCACGACAGCCTGGAGGCGCTGGACCTGTCGCGCGCCCCGGGGCCGGGCGAGAGCGTGCTGCAGTCGTACATCCGCGTGCAGCGCGGCTGCGACAAATTCTGCACGTATTGCGTCGTGCCGTTCACGCGCGGGGCGGAGCGCAGCCGCCCGCCCGAGCACATCGTGGCCGAGGCGCGGCAACTGGCCGAGCGCGGCTGCCGCGAAGTGACGCTGCTGGGCCAAACGGTGAATTCGTACGTTCATCAGGAGGGCGGTCGGCCGGTGCGCTTCGCCGAATTGCTGGAGCGCGTGCATGCGGTGGAGGGGCTGGACCGGATCCGGTTCGTGACGAGCTTTCCGGCGGATTGGGACGAGGACATCTTTCGCGTGATGCGCGACTATCCGCGCATCTGCCCCTATCTGCACATTCCGGCGCAGAGCGGGGACGACGGCGTGCTGCGGCGCATGCGGCGCACGTACACGGTCGATCAATACCTGCGATTGATGGACACGGCCCGCAGATACGTGCCGGAGATTTCGCTGGCGGGCGATTTCATCGTCGGCTTCTGCGGCGAGACGGACGCGGAATTCGCCCGCACGGTCGAGCTGGTGCGGCGAGTGCGCTACAAGAGCGTGTTCGTGTTCAAGTATTCGACGCGGCCGGGGACGGCGGCGGATCGGAACCTGCGCGACGACGTGCCGGCCGAAGCGAAGGCGGCGCGGAATCGCGAGTTGCTGGCGGTGCAGAGCGAGATCAGCGCGGCGCACAAGCGCGGCGTGGTGGGGCACAGCGTCGAGGTGCTGGTCGAGGGATTCAGCAAACAGGGCCGGCGCGAGCAGGAATCCGAGCAGGATCGCGGGGCCGAGGTTCGCCGCGACGCGCGCTCGCGCGGGCAACTGGTCGGCCGCACGTCCGGCGACCTGATCGCCGTTTTTGACGGCGATGCGTCGTTGATCGGTTCGATCGCGCGGGTGAGGGTGCTCGATTCGTCGGCGCTGACGCTGTTTGCGGCGGTCGAGTCGATCGTCTCGCCGCCGCGCGCGGCGCCGGGCGCCTCGATTCCGCCGGCGCCGCCGGGGGTCACGGCGCTGCCGGTGTTCGCGGGAGGATGAGCGTCGTGCGCGACGACGCGAACAGAGCCGCGAGCGCCAGCGAGCGCGGCTCGCTCCGATCTGCGCCGCGAGCGTAAGCGAGCGCGACGTCCGGCCGTCGACCCTCTGAACTTGGCGCACACGCCTTCCTGCTCCTTTTCCCGCAACTCACTCCACACGTTTCGCTCGCATACGCTCGCAGCTCGGATCGGATGCGCTCGCGCATGCGCTCCTGCATACTCGCGGCTCGGATCGGAGCCGCAGCCCGCAGCGTCTGTATCGCCCGCAACGCCGGACCTCTGCGTCCGCCGCCGTAGAGCCGGAAACTTGCATGGCGCGCCCGGAAAATGACGAATTGCGGCAGCGGCCGGATGGTCGCTCCGCAATTCGTTCTTCGCTATTCGCTATTCGTCATTCCTACAGCAGCAGGTCGACAAAGGCGTCGATGTCGCCGTTGTCCACGCTGTTGTCGCCGTTCACGTCGGCGTGGTTGATGTCGCAGCCGGGGTATGCGATCGCGTACGCGGCCGGATCGGTCAGCGCCAGCACGAACCCGTCGATGTCGGCGTTGTCGACGGCGCCGTCGCAGTTCATGTCGCCGGGCAATCCGCAACTGCGCGAGCCGACGTCGACCGGGCCGAACCCGGAAGTACCGCACACGCCGACCGACTTCACCCAGTAGAAGAAAACCTGCCCCGCGGGCGCGGTCGTGTCGTCGAACGGGCTGGCGCTGTCCGTGCCGATCTGCACGGCCGTTCCTGTGTCGTTGGTCGTGGCGCGCCAGATTTCGTAGCTCGTCGCGCCGGCGGCGTCAAACCACGACACGACGATGCGATCGCACGGGTCGTCGTCGGACGCGGACACGGCCGATGTCGAGGCAGGCGGAGCGCCGCGCGAGCCGGCGTCGGCATTGCTGAAACCCGATGCGCCACAGACGTTCGTCGCCACGACCCAATAGAAGTAACCCACGCCCGGAGCGGCCAAGCCATCGGTGAAGGGGCTGGCGTCGTCATTGCCGACCAGTTCCGCCATATCCGGGTTGTTCGTAGTGCCGCGATAGATTTCGTAGCCGGCCGCGGCGGCTGCGGCGTTCCACGTCACGGTGACGTCGCTGCATGAAGTGGCGTCCGTCGCGGCGACGCCGGTGGGCGCCGGCGGCGGGCCATTGCGCGAGCCGGAGTCGCTGCTGCTGAAAGCGGAAACGCCGCACACGCCGACCGCCTTCACCCAATAGAAATAGGTCACACCGGCGACGGCGGTCGCGTCGAGGTGCGGGCTGCCCGGCGGCGCGGCGATCTGCGTCGCGGTGGCCGAATTGTTCGAGGTGTTGCGCCACACCTCGTAGCCGGTCGCGGCGTTCACCGCATCCCACGAAACCGTGACGCCCGCGCACGCGCCGTCCGTCGCGGCCACGTTGGCCGGCGGCAGCACGCCGCAACACAGCGAGAGAATGCCCGTGCCCGTGGCGCCGTTGAAGCCGCCGACGCGGATCGTGTAATTGCGGCCGGAGACGGTGTTGACCGTTACGCTCGGCCCCAACCCGCAGGAGTCGTCGTTGCAGGCCAGCAGGCGGGCTTCGAGATTCGCGCAGCCCGCGTCGTCGTAGACCGCGAGCTTGGCGTCGTAGTCGGCCTGGCAGACGCTGACCGTCAGCGCGCCGGTGCAGTTCGACGGGAAGTTGTACCAAATGTCGTTG
Source organism: uncultured Planctomycetales bacterium (assembly GCA_964532435.1). Taxonomy (GTDB): domain Bacteria; phylum Planctomycetota; class Phycisphaerae; order UBA1845; family Fen-1342; genus CAZHIE01. Next base: position 16,143 of record CAZHIE010000055.1, on the reverse strand, counting down.
GTGATCTGATTGCTGCCGCTGAAGTTGCACGCCGAGTGCGTGGGCCCGTCGGTCGTGGCGTTGATCGTGCTGAACGGCGTGTCGCCCGCGGCTAGCCCGATGCGGTTGTTGCAGTCGTCATTGGCGGGCGGCACGGGGCAATCCGGGCCGGTCAGCGTGAGCGTGCCGGGCCCGCCGGCCGTGTTGTTCCACGAGGCGATGCGAATGAGATACTGATTTCCGCCGACGGTGCTGAACGTGATCGTCGAACGGCGCGTGTCGCAGCCGTCGTCGTCGCAGGCGATCTGCCGAGACTGCGTCGCCGGGCACGTGCCGCCGTTGTACGCCGTGAGAACCGTGTCCCACGTCGCCGCGCCGCAGATCGCGACCGTCACCGGGCCGCTGCACGGCGCGGTGTAGCGATACCACAGGTCTTTGCCGACCACCACGCAGGTCGTCGGCCCGTCGTTCGTCGCGTTCGCGTTGTTGAACGTGGTCGTGCCGGCCGAGATCGGCAGGGCGCCGGAGCACGAGTCGTTCGGACTTGGGCAGTCGTTGGCGATGACGACCGTGCCGGTGCCGTTCGCGCCCTGGAAGCCGCCGATGCGGATGAGATACTGGCTGCCCTGCGTGGCGTTGATCGTGATGCGCGATTGCAGGCCGCACGTGTCGTCGTTGCACGCGAGTTCCGCGCCGATGCACGTCGGGCCGTTGTACGCCGCGAGCACGGAGTCGTATCCCGTCGCGCCGCAGGTCTCAATCGTCACGGCGCCGGTGCAGGTCGCCGTGTAGAGGTACCACACGTCGCGCGCCAGCGAGCCGCAGGCAGCCGGCCCGTCGGTCTCTGCATTCACCGTCGTGAATGCCGTCGCGCCGTCGCCGATCGGCAGCGCGTCCGCGCAAAGATCGTTTTCGGGCGGCTGCGGGCCGCAGGGCGGACCGGCCACGACGAGCGTGCCCGTTCCGCTGGCCGGCACTCCGCCGGTGCTGAAGCCGCCGACACGAATCAGGTATTGGGCGCCGCCGGCGACGGTCCACGCGACGGACGAGCGCAGCCCGCCCGTGCCGCACGAATCGTCGTTGCACGCAAGTGCGCTATTCGGACCGGTCGGACACGCCGCGCCGTAGATCGCAATCTTGGTGTCGAACGTTGCGTCGCACGCGGAAACGGTCGCTGCGCCGTCGCAGCCGGCCGTGTAGAGATACCACACGTCCGCGCCGACCTGGTTGTCGCCGGCATTGTCGCAGAGCGTCTCGATCGGTCCGTCGGTCGTCGCGCCGGCCGTCGAGAACGACGTCGCGCCATCGCTGATCGGGAAGGCGTTGGCGCACAGGTCGTTCGACGGCGGCGGAATCGCGCTGCCGCCGGGAACCTGCGCCGCGACGGCGATCGACGTGGGCGTGCCGGGGCGGAACAGCGCCAGCGTCACGCCGCCGGCGCCGGGCGCGACATTCGCGTCAAAGCGGAAGTTGTAGATCGTATCCCAGCGAAGCGCGTTGGCGTTCGCGTTCTGCGCGAATGTCTGCGTCGCCCAGCTTACGGATGTGGCGCCGACGGACGACGTCCAGTCGCTATTCGAGTACGGCTCGCCGCTGTGATAGTCCACGTCGTGAAAGCCGACGTTCGTCACCGTCGTGCCGGACGGAATGGGAACGCTGAACGACTGGCCGCTACGGTGGCTGTTCAGGTTCATGACGGCGTATTCGTAGTGGAATGCGCCGCCGCCGAGGTCGGTGACTTTGTAGCCGAGGATGAATCGGCCGTCGCCGGGCACGTCTGCGGGCGTCAGCACGACCGCGGCGTCGTTGTCGCGCCAGGCTTCGATGCCGGACTTCTGCCGCTGTGTCGTGCCCTGAAGCGTGAGGCCGAACGAGCCGCCCACCGTGACGCGGCGATACGACTCGTTGTTGTCGTTGTTGCCGGCCGCGGCGTCTTCGGGCTGAACGTACATGCTGGAGACGAAGTAGAGCGCGCCGGCGGTGGTGAGGTCGCTTTCGAGCACGCGCAGGCGCTTGAAGAGCGCGTCGCCGGTCGTCCCTTGTCCCGTAAACGGGTAGGCGAACGCGCCGGTGGTCGCGTTCACCTCGAACTTCGGACCCAGGCCGCCCTGCTGGCCGTTCAACCCAGCGGAATAAGGGTCGGAGCAGTGAACTCCCAGCGCGCCGCAGCCAAGCTGGCTGGGCTGGCAATCGCTGAAGCATACCGTGCCCTGAAGCGCGCAGAATCCGTGCTTGAGCCACGCCTGGCCGATCTGTTCGAACCGGCCGCCGGCGAGGCGATACATGTTCTGCGAGATGACGGGGTGAACGGTGGTGTCGGCGTTCCAGGTGAGTTCCTGATTGCCGATGTTGCACGAGGTTGTGCCGATCGAGTACGCACGGAAGCCGCCCACGGCGCCGCCCGACGTGTAGTGCGAGGTCTCCGGAATGTCGCCGACGATTACGTCCGGGCCGTTCTGGGCGCGGGCGGAATTCGTGCCGAACGGGACGAGTGCCGCGAGCGCGGCGACGGCGAGACGACGAGTCCAAGCGTGCAACATCGAGCTTCCTCCTGGCGGTCGGTCGGAATCGGCGACACGGCGGCTGGTCGGTGCTGCGACCGGCAGCCGTGGCGCGCGCCGCGATCGCGTAACCCGCGGCGTGAAATCGAAACGCTGACGCTGCCGAGCGCAGGCAGCGAACCGGATGGCCCGAAAGCGAACCGTCTGCGTGCCAATTTACGCGAATCGCGGAGTCGAAATCAACCGTTGTTGCCAGCCACGAGCACATCCGCAGATTGC
>CAZHIE010000055.1:11593-13284 GCA_964532435.1 uncultured Planctomycetales bacterium | reverse complement strand
GATTGCCCCCTCGCCTTTCCAATCGGCGTAATTCGCTCAATCTGCGGATCGAATCCGCGACGCCGCGAGCGTCGAGCACCGTCCGCGAGCACCCGCCAGCCGGAATTGACGATCTCGTCGCGCCGGCCGAAGCTACGAGTCGGCCGTTGCCGGGAGGGCCGTTTGTGACGCGACATGCACTCGTTCCCATCCGCCCGCCCGCCGGCTGCGCCGGTCCGCCGCGCCGGCTGGCCGCGGCGCCGGCCGTCGCCCTCGCGCTGGTGTGGGCCGCATCCGCCGCGGCGCCGTCGCCCGCCCAAACTCCGTCGCCCGCGCAGGCGCAGCCGCCCGCCAGCAACCCGGCGCCTCTGACCATCCCGCTGATGGACGCCAACTTCGGCTTCGAGTTGCAATTGCCCGCCAACTGGCGCTACGACCGCACGCGCTTCCACAAGTTCGAGCGCTCGATCGGCCTGCTGCGCGGCGCGTCGCCCAGCGGCGCGCAGAGCATGCAGATTCTGGTCTTCCGCGAGTTTCCCATCCGCCCGTTCGAAGCCTGGCTCACCGCGTTCGTGAAGGATCTGGCCGAGCAGGGCGTCGACGCGTCGCTGCAAGGCGCGCCGCGCGAGCGCAAGATTCCCTGGGAGCAGTTCACGATCGGCACGCGCGTCGGCGCGGTGCTCACCGTGGACAGCCAGGTCGGCGCCGGGCGCGCCGTCACGCACTACCTGTGCGTGCCGTTCGACCCGAGCACGATCTGGGTGCTCGTCTTCCCCGGCGTGGTGGCCGACGATGCCGACGCGGCGCGCCATCGCGAAGACTTCGACCGGGTCGCGCGCTCGCTGCGAATCCTGTACGACCCGGAGCGGGCCGAAGAGCTGGCGGCCTGCCTCGACCGCGGCAAAGTCTTCCTGACGCGCATCCACGGACACGCCGACCGCATCCCGATCGACGACGCCGAGCGCTTCTACCAGATCGAGCTGGGGGGCAAGCCGATCGGCTACATGTCGCGTCGGCTCTCGCGCGAGGAGTTCGTATTCAGCCGCGACGACGCGCGCCGCCGGTTCGCCAAGCTCGGCCTGCGCGTGCGGGAGCAGTCGCTGCGCGTCGCCGACGACGGCACGGTGCGCATCACGCGCGTCGACCTCTTCTCGGCGTTCGACGGCGACAGCGAGATGATCGAGAATCAGCTCACGCAGATCCCCGCGCCCGACGTGACCCCGCCGACCATCTTCTCCAAGCAGGATCAGGTGCTGCGCGAGGGCCAGACGCTGTTTTCCAGCTTCCGCACCAATCTCGACGCAACGCTGCCGCCGGCCCGGCCGCCGCTCTCGTGCGGTCCGGCATATCTCGACCAGGCCTGGGTGCGCCTTCTGCCGGGCCTGATTCTCGGACAGACGTCCGACCGAATGGCGTTTGCGATCTACGATTTCGACACGCGCGCCCTGCTCGCGCTCAGCATCGCCCCACTCGGACCGCGCACCCTGGCCGAGTTTGGCGGCCGCACGGTATATCAGTTCGAGACGCTGGAAGGTTTTGTCGGCCGGCCGGCCGAGTTGTTCACGGATGAGCGTGGAAACATGCTCAAGATGACGGCGGGCGAGCTGGCGCTGCGACTGACGCCGCGCGAGCAGATCGAGAAGCGCTGGGGCGCCATTCGCGACGAAGCGGCCCGCCGCCTCGCGCCATAGCGCGGCGCGCCCCGATCCCTG
>CAZHIE010000055.1:8234-11493 GCA_964532435.1 uncultured Planctomycetales bacterium | reverse complement strand
TCCCTGTTCCCTGTTCCCTGCTCCCTGCTCCCTAATCCCCGTTCTAGGCTTCCTTTCGCCCGCGGATCGCCTCTTCCAGCATCGAGCGATTGGCGAATTCGATGGCCGAGCCCGGCGCCAGCCCGCGGGCCAGCCGCGTCACGCGCACGCCCGTGTCGGCCAGCAGGCTCGCCACGTGCAGGGCCGTCGCGTCGCCCTCCAGCGTGGGATTTGTCGCGAGGATCACCTCGCGTACGCCGCCCGCGCGGACGCGGCGCAGCAGCGCGTCGACGGTCAGGTCGGCCGGCGCGACGCCCTCCAGCGGCGCGATGTGCCCCATGAGCACATGGTAGACGCCCTGCACCAGCCCGGTCGCCTCCAAGCTCAGCAGATCCTTCGGCTGCTCGACGACGACGATCTGCGACTCGTCGCGCCGGCCGTCGGCACAAATGCTGCACAACTCGCGATCGGCCAGGTTGAAGCAGCGCGCGCACGGCCGAATGTCGGTCTTCGTGGCGCGAATGGCGTCGGCCAGCGCTAGCGCCGATTCGGGATCGGCCTTGAGCAGGTGAAACGCCAGCCGCTCCGCCGAGCGCGCTCCGATGCCCGGCAGTTTCTTCAATTCGTCGATGAGGCGCTGGAGCGGCCCGGTGAGTCGCGACTCGGCCATGACGCTACTCCGCCCGCGCGCGGCGCGGCGTCACAGCTTGCCCCCGAGCATTTCGGACAGGCCGGGCAGGTTCATGCCCCCCGTGAGCGCCTGCATCTCCTTTTCGATCGCCTCGCGGCTGCGGCGAACGGCGTCGCGAACGGCGGCCGTCACGAGGTCTTCGAGCAATTCGACGTCTCCCCCCTGCGGCAGGGCCGGATCGATCTTCAGTGCAACCAATTCGCCCTTGCCATCGACGGTCGCCCGCACCTGTCCGGCGCCGGCCTCGCCGACAAAGCGCGCCGCGGCCAGGCGCTCCTGCATCTGCTGCATGTTCTGTTTCATCTGCCCGGCGTTTTTGAGAAGCGAGGCAAGCTGGCCGATCTGTCCGAACATCGGGTGATCCTGGGTGGTTGAGCTTCGCAGCCGAGGCGCTGCCGCACGGCGCACCGCTGGCTAGTGGGAGATTATAGGTGGGAGGAGGGGACGGGGAGTAGGGAACAGGGAACAGGGAACAGTGAAATCCGAACCCACCACGCAAGTGGTGGGTCGGGAGGTGGTGGGCCGCGATCCGAACCCGCCACGCCCGTGGTGGGCGGGAGGTGGTGGACAATCTCGCGCGTCGCCCCCTCCTGGCCCACCACTTGCGTGGTGGGTTCGGATCCCCTCGGCGCTAAACGCGCCTCCCCCGTCAGTGCGCCGCCGCGAGCGACCAATCGCCGAACATGTACTCGTACAGGTAGCGGATCGTTTCCTCGTTGTCCGCCTCGCTGTCTTCCACCACGTCGCCGATCGACACAATTCCGACCAGACGGTCATCGACGACCACGGGAATGTGCCGAATGCGGCGGCTCTTCATGACCGTTCGGCAGGTGGCCCGCGCCGTATCTGGCGAACAGACGGCCACGGGCGACGTCATCACGTCGCCAACGCGCGTGCTGGAGGCATCGCGCTGCGCGGCCACGACGCGATTGAGAATGTCTCGCTCCGTAAAAATACCCACCACGCGCTCGCCGCTGGTCACGACGAGCGCGCCGATGCGATGCTCGTTCATGCGCTTGGCCGCGTCGAGCACTGTGGCGTTTTCGCCGATGCCGATTACCTGCTTCCCGCGTTGCTTTCGATCGAGAATATGCTGCACGTTCGGCATTTTCGAACCTCCCCGGCCAGGCGGCCGGTCTGGATGGAGTTTACCGGGCGAAGCGCGCAGACATGCGAAGCGCGCCGACGCCGGCTCGGCCCTCCCCCGCTTGTGTCGTCTCATTATACGCCCGCGGGCCCCGCGACGGGCAATCGAAGTTGGGGGATTCGTGCCAATGGCCAATGGGAACTGTTTCATTTGAATGAGGACTCGGCAAGCGCACGGTTCGTGGCGCTGCGTCCCCGCCCGCTGTGTTTGTCGCGCGTCGCTGCGCCGGAGTAGACTGCGGACGCTGGCGCCGGGTGTGCCGCGGCTTTGGGAGCGCGAAGATGAAAGTGCATGAGTATCAGGCTCGCTCGATCCTACAGCAGGCGGGCATCCCCGTGCCGGCGTCGGAAGTGATCGACAGCGCGGGACAGGCCGAAGCCGCATTTCGCAAGATCGGCGCGCCGACGGTCGTCGTGAAAGCACAGGTTCACGCCGGCGGGCGCGGCAAGGCGGGCTACGTCGTGCTCGTCGACTCGGCCGCGAAAGTCGCCGAGAACGCCGCACGGATGTTCGCCAAGCCAATGGTCAGCAAACAGACCGGGCCGGCGGGCGTACAGGTGCGCAAAATCCTGCTGGCCGCCGCGGTGGATATTGCGAAGGAATACTACCTGGGCGTGGTTGTGGATCGGGCGAAGCGCGTGCCGGTGATGATGGCGTCGGCGGAGGGCGGCGTGGAGATCGAGGAGGTCGCGGCCCGCAATCCGGACGCGATCCGCAAGGCGTGGTTCCACCCGCACCTGGGTCTGCTGCCGTTTCAGGCGACGGCGCTGGCGGCGGAGATCGGCCTGCGCGGCGCGGCGGCGAAGGCGGGCGCGGCGATCATGCTCAAACTCGGCCGGCTGTTCGTGGAGAAGGATTGCTCGCTGGCGGAGATCAATCCGCTGGTGCAGACGAAGGACGGCGCGCTGCTGGCGATCGACGCGAAGTTCAACTTCGACGACAATGCGACGTTTCGCCACGCCGACGTCGAGGCCCTCTTCGACCCGGCGGAAGAGAACGCGAACGAGCTGCGGGCCAAGGAATTCAACCTGAATTACATCGCGCTGGAGGGCAACATCGGCTGCCTGGTCAACGGGGCCGGCCTGGCGATGGCGACGATGGACATCATCAAGCTGCACGGCGGCCAGCCGGCGAATTTTCTCGACGTGGGCGGCGGCGTGACGGCCGAGGCGGCAGTGGAGGCATTCCGCATCATCCTGAGCGACAAGAGCGTGAAGGCGGTGCTGGTGAACATCTTCGGCGGAATCGCCAAGTGCGACGTGATCGCCGACGCGCTCATCAAGGCAGCGCGCGAAGTCGGCTTTCAGGTGCCGGTGGTCGCGCGGCTGGAGGGGACGAACGTGGAGATCGCGCGGAAGATGCTGAAGGAGGCGAATATTCCGCAGTTGCGCCCCGCGACCGATCTAACGGACGCGGCAAAGCTGGTGTGCGCGGCGGTGTGA
>CAZHIE010000055.1:0-8134 GCA_964532435.1 uncultured Planctomycetales bacterium | reverse complement strand
TCTGCGCAATCTGCGGATCGTATCCGCCGGAGAATGCATCCGCAGATTCCGCAGATCGACGCCGATTACCAAGCGCGTGCGGCCCCTCGGGCCGCGAACTCACCGTCGGCAATTTCGGAAGCGCCAGTTCTGAAATCGAAGTGCTTCGCCCTTCCCAATCGGCGAAAATCCGCGCAATCTGCGGACAACGAGCGAGCGGCGGGCCCATCCGGAGGACTCGCGCCCGCCTCGATGCAACGCGAAGAGGAGTTGGCGTGACCGCCCCGCTGATCGACGTCATCGAGCGTTTCTCGAACCGCCGCGTGCTCGTCGTCGGCGATTTCATGCTCGATCGCTACGTCTTCGGCGACGCGGAGCGCATCAGCCCCGAGGCGCCCGTCCCCGTGCTGCGCGTCGTCGAGCGGCAGGATCGCGTCGGCGGGGCCGGCTCGGTCGCGATGAACGTCCTCGCGCTCGGGGCGCGCGTCGCCTGCTTCGGCCTCGTCGGCAAGGACGGCTTCGGAGATCGCATCCTCGAATCGCTCGCCGCCGCGGGCGCGGATACGGCCGGGCTGCTGCGGGCCGACGATCGGCCCACCATCACCAAGACGCGGCTCGTCGGCCTGGCCGAACATCGCCATCGCCAGCAGATCCTCCGCGTGGACGACGAGGTCGTTCGCCCGCCCGCCGCCGACGATCGCCGCCGCCTGGCCGAGGCGATCGAATCCCGTCTGGGCGAGTCGGACGTGGTGTGCCTGGAGGACTACGCCAAGGGGCTGCTCGCCCCGGACTTCGTCGCGCACGTGATCGCGTTGGCGCGCCGCGCCGGGAAGGCCGTGCTCGTCGATCCTCCGCGCAGCCCCGGCTGGGAGAAATTTTCCGGCGCCACGCTGCTGACGCCCAACCGGGCCGAATTCGAAGTCGGCATGGGACGAAGCGTCGCCGATGCGGATCTGCCCGCCGCGGCGGCCGAGGCGATCGCGCGTCATCGGCTCGACGCACTGGTGGTGACGCTGGGGCGAGACGGCGCGCTGCTGGCGCGGCGCGACGCGCCGCCGCAGCGCTTTCCGACCACGCCGCGCGCGGTGTACGACAACACCGGCGCGGGCGACGCGGTGCTGGCGATGATGGCGGTCGCCGTCGCCGCCGGAGCGACGCTGGAGCAGAGCGTCGTCCTCGCCAACATCGCCGGCGGGCTGGAAGTGACCAAGTTCGGCTGTGTCCCCATCACGCGCGACGAAGTGCTGCACGAGCTGCTGCACGGGCCGGCCAGCGCGCGAAGCAAGATTCGCCCCGCGGCGGAGGTCGCGGCGGAACTGGCCGGCCGACGGCAGCGCGGCGAGAAAATCATCTTCACCAACGGCGTTTTCGACATCCTTCATCCCGGGCACGTCGAGCTGCTCGAGCAGGCCCGCGCGCAAGGCGCCGTGCTGATCGTCGCAATCAACAGCGACGCATCGGCGCGGGCGCTCGGCAAGGGCGACGACCGCCCGATTCGCAGGCAGGACGACCGAGCGCGGATGCTCGCCGCGCTTCACGCGGTCGATTTCGTAATCATCTTCGACGAGCCCGACCCGAAGTCGCTGCTGCGGATGTTGCGGCCGGACGTGCTCGTGAAGGGCGGCGATTACGGCCCGGCGGGCGTCGTGGGGCGCGAGGTGGTCGAGGGTTACGGCGGCGCGGTGCTCCAGATTCCGTTTGTGGAAGGATTCAGCACGACGCAGGAGCTGGAGTGCATTCGGCGGGCCGGGCGCGCGTGACGCGGCGATGCGGACGGGGGAATGACGAGGCACGGTCCGTTCGGCCGCGCGCTTCGCGGGCATTAGGCGACGGCAAGTTTTGCTTGCAATTCCGCGTGCGTCCCCGCGTATAATGCGCCAATCGGGCACTTGCTCCGCAGTTCCCCTCCGGGAGTGTGACGATGTCCGCAGCGCGTCTTCGTCTGGTCGCAGGCATTTCGGCCGGGTTGCTGCTCTCTCCGCTGGCGTTCGCATCGGATCCGGGCGAACCGCTGTATGTGATGGAAGGCGGCCGCCGCGTGCCGACGGTCGTCATGCCCCCGCGGGCGGTGCGCACCGCGCCGGACGATTCCGTTCCGCTCCGCGACGTGCTCGCGCCGCGCGGGGCGGCCGTTTCCCCTGCGGCGCAGGATGCCGACGAACCCGCCGACGCCGCGGACCGCGCGGGCACGCCCGATCGCAACGAGCAGCCGCTGCGCGCGGCTCGCCCCGCGCGATCGCGCGACCGGCGCTATGCCGGATTTCCGGTCACGATCGCCGGTCGCTATGCGCGGCGCATTCCCGCGCCGGACGTCGGCTGGGTTCAGAACCCCTATCAGTATCAGCGCGAGCTCGACGACGCCTACGACGCCGGACGCTACGACGCGGAGCACGACCGCGTGCGGGCCGAAAACGTGCAGGACATGGCCGAGCGGCGCGAGCGCGTGCTCAGCGGGCACCAGAAGGCAATGTCCAACGGCCTGGCGCACCTGCGCAAGGGCGATTACGCCAGCGCGGTGGTCGCACTGACGCTGGCGGCCGAGCTGAACCAGGGCGACCCCGCGGCGCGCATCCACCTGGCGCAGGCCCGGATCGCGCTGGGCCACTACGCCGAAGCCGGTCGCGAGATTCGTCGCGCGCTGGAGCTTCAGCCCAAGCTGGTCTACATCCCGCTGCAATTGGAGACGCAATACGCCGACACCGCCGCGTTCGCCGAGCACGCCGAGCAGCTTGCCGCATACGTTGCGAAAAACGCGGGCGACGCCGACGCGCATTACGCGCTCGGCTTCGTCGAGTTTCAGCGCGGCCGGCTCGACGCGGCGTATAAGGCGTTTCGCGCCATCGGCCGCGACCAGCGCGACGACCAGATTCGCGCGTTCCTGAAAGTTACAAGGCCGGCCCGCAAGTAGCCGCGGGGCGCCGTCCGCCGGCGCTGCGAACGAATGCCGCCAATCTCCATCGCCTGGCGCGAGCTGGGGCCGAAGAAATCGACCGTCGCGGGTCGCGCCGACGCGCCGCGCGAGGCGATCGCCGACAGCGCGCTCCTGCGCGAGTTTCTCTCGTCCGCGGCGGCCGAGCGCCGCCCCATCGTCCTCCTGCTAAACGACAGCCATCGCGCCACGCGCACGCGCGAGGCGCTCGAAGCGCTGGCGCTATGCATTGCGGCGCTCGACGCGCGGCCGAAGATGATCGCGCTGATCGCCGCCGGCACGCACCGCTTCGCCCCCGCCGAACGCGAGCAATTCGAGAGCGCGACGTTCCGTGATTGCGGGCTGACGCCGGAGTTCGTCGCGTGGCACGACGCCACCGATGCGGCCGCGCTCGCGCCGCTGGGCGAATTCCGGCTGCATCGGCTCGTCGCGGAGCACGCCCGCCTGCTGCCGATCGGCAGCGTGGAGCCGCACTATTTCGCCGGCCTGACCGGAGCGCACAAAACGACGACGATCGGCGTGCTGGCGCGCGAAGATATCGAGCGCAATCACCGCGGCGCGCTCGACCCGCGCTCCGATTGTTTCGCGCTGGCAGGCAATCCCGTGCATGACGGCGTCGCGGCGATCCTCGCGGCGCTGCGCGCGGCGGGAAAGCGCATCGTCGCGCTCAACCAGATCGTCGTGGACGGACGCATCGAGCGGCTGGCGATCGGCGATCCGCTCGAAACGCTCCATTCGCTGCGCGTCGCGGCGCGCGAGATTTTCTCGCACGAGCTCGCCGCGCCGGTCGACGTCTTGCACCTGCGCGTTCCGCCGCCGCTCGGCCACAGCCTCTATCAGGCCGACAAGGCGCTCAAGAACAACCACCGCGCGGTGCGCGACGGCGGCGCGATCGTGCTGGAGGCTGAGTGCGGCGACGGCGTCGGCCCCGATGCGTTTCTCGCGCTGCTGCGCCAGGCCAGCACATACCGCCACGCCTGCGACCTCGTGCAGCAGCAGGGCTATCGCCTCGGCGATCACAAAGCCGTGAAGCTGCGCCATCTCACCGACCCGGCCGCGCGCGGCGTCCGCGTGGCGCTGGTCACGCGCCGCGTTCCGGATGAAATCGCGAAAGTCGCCGGCATGGTCCGCTGCGACACGGTGAAGCAGGCGCTCGATCATCTCGACGCCGCGGCCGCTCCGCTGAACTCCGGTTTGCGCATCGAGGATGCGGGAAACGTCGTGGTCGCGGCGAGAGGATGAGCGCCGGGCCGCTCGCCGCCCGATACTCGCAGTGGGCATCGCACTCTTCCGCTAAACTCCCCCCATGCAGCGCATCCTCCTCGTCTTCGGAACGCGGCCCGAGGTCATCAAGCTCGCGCCGGTCATCCACGCGCTCCGCGCGCGGCCGCGCGAGGCGACGACCATCCTCTGCTCCACCGGGCAGCATCGCGAAATGCTCGATCAGACGCTCGCGGCGTTCGAGCTAACGCCCGACGTCGATCTGCGCCTCATGCAGCCGGCGCAGCGGCCGGCCGATCTGCTCGGCCGATTGCTGCTGGCGCTCGGGCCGGTGATCGACGAAGCGCGGCCGGACACGATCGTCGTGCAAGGCGACACGACGACGGTAATGGCCGCGGCGCTGGCCGGATTCCTGAGCGGGGCGAAGGTCGCGCACGTCGAGGCCGGCCTGCGCACGCGCGACAAGCGCGCTCCATTCCCGGAGGAGGTCAACCGGCGCGTGACCGGCGTGGTGGCGGACTGGCACTTCGCGCCGACGGTGCGCGCGGCGCAGGCGCTGATTTGGGAGGGCGCCGCGCCGCGGAGCGTCTTCGTCACCGGAAACTCCGTGGTCGACGCGCTCTTCTGGATGCGCGAGCGCTGCGCCGGGCGCCCCCTGCCACCCGAGCTGGACCCCGGCGACGCGCGGCTGGTGCTAGTCACCGCGCATCGGCGCGAAAGTTTTGGCCAGCCGCTGGCCGAGTTGTGCGGCGCGCTGCGCGAGCTGGCCGATCGATTCGTCGACGTACAAATCGTGTACCCCGTGCATCTGAACCCGGCCGTACAGGAACCGGTGAAGCGCTTGCTGGCCGACCATCCGCGCATCCGGCTGATCGAGCCGCTCGACTACGCGGCGTTTGTGGCGCTGCTGACGCGCGCCCATTTGGTGCTGACCGATTCGGGCGGTGTGCAGGAGGAGGCGCCCGCGCTGGGCAAGCCGGTGCTCGTGCTGCGCGACAAGACCGAGCGGCCGGAAGGCGTGGCTGCGGGCGTGGTGCGGCTGGTCGGGATGAATCGCGTCAGAATCGTGGAGGAAGCGACGCGGCTGCTCTGCGACGAGCGGGAATACGCCCTCGCGTCGCGGCCGCTGCTGGTCTATGGCGACGGCCGGTCGGCGGCGCGGATCGTCGAGGTGCTGCTCGACGGCGCGATGGCGACGCCGCCATTCGCGACGGAATGCCAATCGGACCAGCCGTAATCTGTTCCGACGCTGCGCAAATCCGCGTGAACGGCGCGTGCATCCGCGAGTCCCGAAGATATTGATCCGCAGATTGCGCCGATTTGCGCAGATTGAAAAGTGGCGGGGCAACTTGCAGCCCGGACTTCGGCGCTGAAATCGGGCGGATGCCGACCGGCGCAGCGCGTGCGGAGACGTGCCGGAATTCCGCGCTTCCTCGAACCATCCGCGATCCTCCCACTGGACCGCGGCCCGGCGGCGCGGACAATCCACCGACTTGCGGTACGATCGGCGCCGGCGGCACGCGCCGCCCGCCGCGCCGCCGTCGGCGCGGCCCCGTCGGAGTGTCCGTGAGCGAAGCCCCGTACAGCACCGCCCTCTCCGCCGTCGAGCTGACGGAAGCCTGGCCCGCGCTCTCGATCGAAGAGCGCGTCGAAGGCTTCCTCGTTCTCTCGCGCGACGACGCGGAGGACTTCTTCTCGCGGCTCAGCTCCGAAGAAGCGCTCGAACTCGTTCTCGCCCTGCCTGAGCGCGAGCGGCGCGCCCGCGTCCGGCTCATGCCGCTCGACGACCTGGCTGACCTGATCCAGAAAACGCCCCCCGAGCAGCGCAGCGCCATCACCACGCTGCTCGACGACGCGGGTCGCCGCGAAGTGGCCGCGCTGCTGGCGTACGCGGAAGACGCGGCCGGCGGGCTGATGAATCCGCGCTTCGCCCGGTTGCGGCCGGAGTGGAGCGTCGACGAGGCGGTGCGCTACCTGCGGCGAATGACGCGCCAGCAAAGCGAGACGATCTATTACGCCTATGTGGTGGACAGCGAGCAAGCGCTGATCGGGGTCGTGTCGTTCCGCGAGCTGCTGACCGCGCCGCCGGAGAAATGCGTTCGCGACGTGATGCGGACGGAACTCGTGACCGTCCTGGACGAGATGGATCAGGAGGCCGTTTCGGAAGTCTTCGCCCGGCACAACCTGCTGGCGATTCCCGTCGTCGACGCGGCCGGACACGTCAAGGGCATCGTCACGGCCGACGACATCGTCGACGTCGTGAAGGAGGAAGCGACCGAAGACATGCAGAAGATCGGCGGCATGGAGGCGCTCGACGCGCCGTACGATCAGACGAACCTGCGCGAGATGTTCAAGAAGCGCGTCGGGTGGCTGGTGCTGCTCTTCCTCGGACAGACGGTGACGGCCAGCGTCATGGGGTTTTTCGAGCACCAGCTTCGCACAGCCGCGGTGCTGACGGCGTTCATCCCGCTGATTCTGAGCAGCGGCGGCAACTCCGGCTCGCAGACGTCGACAATGATCGTGCGGGCCCTGGCGCTGGGCGAAGTGCGCTTGCGAGACTGGCTGTGGGTGGTGCGGCGCGAGCTGTCGCTGGGGGTGGCGCTGGGCATTGTGCTGGCGCTGTTGGGCCTGGCGCGGATCATGCTTTGGCAGTCGGCGTTCGATTCGTATGGACAACATTTCCTGACGATCGGTCTGACGGTGGCGGCGGGCGTGCTGGGCGTCGTCGTGTGGGGCACGCTGACCGGGGCGCTGCTGCCGCTCGTGCTGCGCCGGCTGGGGATGGACCCGGCCAGCGCATCGACGCCGTTCGTGGCAACGCTGTGCGACGTGGTCGGGCTGATGATCTACTTCGCGACGGCGACGGTGACGCTGCGCGGGACGCTGCTCTGAGTAGTCACGAAGCGGTTTGCACAATCGCCCGCAACCGAATGGCGGGGGCCGCGCCCCAATCCCGAATCCCCAATCCCCCGCGCCGCTCCGGCTGCGCGAGGGCGCGGGCCGCTACGAGCCGGGCAACAGCCCCGCCTCGCGCTGCCAGCCGATCGCTCGCGGAATGCCGCCGGTGAGCGGCGTCTGCGGGTCGTAGCCGAGCAGTTCGCGGGCTTTGCGGATGTCGGCCACGTAGCGCGTGACCTCGCCCGCGCGGGCCGGTTCGTAGCGCACGTTGGGCTCCTTGCGCAGCGCCAGCGCGATCAGGTTCACCAGGTCGAGCAGCGTCGAGCCCTGCCCATACGCGAGGTTCACCGTCTCCTGGCTCACGCGGCCGGAAACCAGCGCGTCGAGCCCGCGAATCACGCCGTCTACGCAGTCGTCCACCCACGTGAAGTCCAGCACTTTCTCGCGGCCGAAGACGACGATCGGCTCGCCGCGGTTCACCTTGCGGATGAAGAGCGGAATGACGCGCTCCATGCGCTCGATGTCGCTGTCGTAGCGGCCGTAGACGTTGCTGAAGCGGAAGACGATGTACGGCAGGTCGTAGCATTCGGCGTAGGAGTAGATGAACGCTTCGCCCGCGATCTTGGAGGCGGAGTAGGGGCTTTCGGCGACGACAAAATCGGCCTGCGCCTCGTCGGTCACGTGGCGGTGAATGTCGCCGTAAACCTCGCGCGAGCTGCCGAAGATGAGCGGCGTGCGCGTCTGCCGGCAGAACTCGAGTACGCTGAAGCACATGAGCACGTTCTGAAGAGCGCGCTCGGGCTGCTCGACTAGTTCGAAGACCTTGGCATGTGCGGCCAGGTGGACGACCGCGTTGAAGCGGCCCTGCACGGGGATCTGCCCGGGCGGGATCGCGCAGAGATCGCAACCGACGGTCAGAATGCGGTCGGTCCACGTATTCGGGCGAATGTCGACGCCGACCACCTCGTCGCCGCGCTTGAGCAGGGCAAGCCCGAGGTTGGTGCCGATCTGGCCGCTTGAGCCGGTGACGAGGATTCGCATCGGGGCTCCGAAGTATCGGGAGAACGGCGACAACACTAGGTGTACGGGGCGGAGTTCGCAAGAAGA
>CAZHIE010000054.1:0-23927 GCA_964532435.1 uncultured Planctomycetales bacterium | reverse complement strand
ACGGCACGCTCTGGATCGCATGGGGTTCCGTACCTGACCAGTTTCATCTGACGCAGCTCAAACCCTTCGACCCCGGCGACATGAATTACGACCGCGCTGTGGACAATGGCGACATCGACGCCTTCGTCCTCGCGCTCACCGCGCCGGAAGTCTACGAATCGCTCTACCCCGGCGTGCCGTATCGCTTCATCGGCGACATGAACGAAGACGGCGCATTCGACAACGGCGACATCGACGGGTTCGTGGCCGCGCTGCTCGAATAGCGAATGGCGAATGGCGAAGAACGAATTTCAGATGGACAGGCACGGAGGCAGGAAGGCACGTTTGCACGGAGTCAGCGCGGCGGCGGAGAGCCCGAGAGAAATGCAGCCGGGCCGCGCGGGACGGGTTTTCAGAGGTCCCCAAGCGGCCGCGGTCCGGAAAACTACCGAGCGCGGCTGCGGTCCATCTTTGAGCGAGTGGGTAGCGCTGAAGCCGGCTCGTTTCGAGACCGAGTGGTCCGCGCCACCGGGCGCGCCGCTGTGCCGCGAGCGCGCCAGGTTCAGCGGCCGGCCGGGCGGTCCAATTCTGCCAGCGCGGCGCGCGTCAGGCCGGATGGCTCGGTAGCGAGCCGCTCTCCAACTGCCGCGTTTTGCGCCACAGTCAGCCTGAGTCCGCCGCGTTCGAGATCGAGCAGCCGCCGTGCCGCGGTCAGGCGAACTTCGCGGGCCGGGCTGCGCAGCGACGCGACGAACCAATCGGCCGCCGGCGGCGCGCCGGCCGCGCTGCGGCGGGCGTAGTCGTCGAGAAACGCGCGGACCGGGTCGTCGCTCTTCCACCAGAGCCGCACCGCCTGGAACGAGTCGAGCGCGTCGGCGCCCGTCGGCGCCTCCTGCACGCGCGGGCGATCGATGAATACAACGAATCGCCCGCCCAGCTCGTACACGTCGGGGACGGTGGCCGACTGGAGCACGAGGAGCTCGTCCTGCGCACGGGCTTCGCCGCGCAGCGTCGATTCGACCTGGTAATAAAGCCGCCAGACGTTGCGGCTGGCCGGGTGCGTTTCGCGGCGCATGAGCGTGGCGACGACGACGGTCGGCGCGCTGTCCCACGCGGCGCAGAGGTCGAAGACGCCGAGCGAGCGGCGGATGTGCGGCGGCTCGTACTCTCCGTCGGCCGGGCGCGACTTGGCAAGCAGCGCGGCGGCGTCGATCGGCAGTTCGCTGATGGCGGGCGCGGCCTCGTCGGCGGCGATGCGCAGCGCCGCGGGCCCGTTCGGCAGCGTTCGGACATAGCCGAACAGCAGCGGCCCGCCGCGGGCGTAGGGCGGCAGGCGCAGCTCCTGTTCGCCGAGGAAGAAACGCAGCGCCGCGCCGTCGTCGCGGACCGGCGGCAGCGGCGCGCTGGTCGTGAACACGACGCGGTAGTCGCCGAGCGGCGAATCGGCGCGCTCGACCGCCAGCACGCCGCGCAGCGCGATCGGCGGCGCGGCGTCTTGCGCCGCCGCGGACAGCGCCGGCACGAGCATCAGCGACGACAGGAAAATCCTCGCGATCATTTCGAAAGCCCTCCTCGCGTCAGTTCGAGAACTCGATGTCGTCGAGCGCCGCCTTGCCGGAGCCGCGGCCGAATTCAAATCGTATGCTGCGAATGTCGCGCAGATTGAGGATGCGGCCGTTGCGGCGCGCCTCGTTGCGGAATTCGCACAGCGGAATTCGCAGCGTTTTAAGCATCGACTTGGTCAACAGCGCGTCGTCGGTCCGCGTCTGGTGAACCGGGATGTTCGTCGCGACGGTGCTGTCGACCGTGGCGCTGCGGCCGCGGCCGTCGGTGAGCGTGACGTGCAGCACGAGCGGCGCGTCGGACGGCGCGGCCGGGTGTCCGCCGCCGGCGGGTCGGCCGCGGCGATCCTGCGTGACGCGGAAACTGAGCACGCGATAGCGGAAGACGTCGAAGCTCGTGGCGGGGGCCACCGGTTCGACGTCGATGAACGAATCTCCGACGGCCGGCGGAACCCAGTCGAAGAGCAGGCCCTTGGTCGCGTGGTAGAACGATTGCGTGTCGGACGCGGCGTCGTTGGCGCCAATCAGCCCGGTATTCACGCCGTCGACTTCGACCGTGACGCTGGGGTCGGAGGTGATGGGAGCGAGCGGCGCGGCGTCCTCGAATTCCGCGGCGACGAGGCGATTGGCGGCGCCGACCGGCTCGCGATGCTGAAGGTGGAGGAAGGGTCGCTGCGACGCGCGTACGCCGGTCAGGCCGACGTCGGTCGGCGGCCGGCGGAAGTAATCGAGGAATTGATCTTCCGTCGCGGGGCGGGTGTATCCGCGAACGAACGCGGTGACGTAGGTTGTGAAGACGTCCTGCTGGATTTCGTCGTTGTCGCCGCGTGTTCCGCTGGGCCGGGGCGGAAGGCCGCCGGCGCGCGAGACGCGGTCGCGGGTGTTGGCGAAGTCGTAACCGTCGTCGCCGAAATCTCCCACGCCGAAGTTGTTGGTGGCGCCATCGCCGTCGTTGCGGAACCAGCTCGTGTTCCAGAAGTTGTGGTTGGCGCCCTCCATCCAGACGAAATGCACCGGCCCGGAGTTCGGGCGATCGTGCGAGCGGTCGTAAATCGCGGCTGAGCTCGACGTGATGGCGCCGGGGCCCGGTCCGCTCACGTCGCCGTCGGCGTCGCCCCACATGCCGGCAAATGGCAGCGGCGTGCGCAGCTTGGACTCATACGTCCGCACTCCGCCGAAAGCCGTCGTCCCGTCAAAGAATCGCGTAGCCGCAAGGCTGAACACGCCCGCCAGCGCGAATCGGCCTTCGCCCGCGCCGGGGCCGACCGCCGGCCCGATGACGCGCGGGTCGTCGTGGTCCTCGGCGGGATTCGGCGCGACGGCCGGCTGGTTCGGCTCCGTTTGCAGCCAACTGTTCATGCGCTCGGCGCGCACGATGGCTTCGCCGCCGCGCGAGTGGCCGATGAGGATGGTGCGGCTGAGGTCTACGTGGTTTTGCAGCAGGTGGCCGGCCAGCCCGTTGGCCCGCTCCATGTTTTCGATGTGGCAGAGCACGACCCAGCCGCGCGAGAGCATACCGATCTGGTTCACGGCGAAATCGTCGAGCCCGATGCTGATCGAGATGTAGCCCTGTGTGGCGAGCAGATCCTGAAGGTACGAATAGCCGCGATAGTTTTCGTCGCGCGGGTCGACGCGCCGCCGCGGCCGGCCGCGCGGAATGTCGGGCGCTCCGAAATCGTTGACCACGCCCGAGTATGGACCGTGATTGCCATGCACGATCACGACGAGCGGGTACGTCGCCGTCGCGGCGCCGGCGACCGGGGCGTTCAGCCCGCGGCGCGTGGCGGGATAGCGCACCTGGGCGCGGATGTCGACGCCGGGGAGCGCGTCGATGCCGGTCCAGTCGTCGCCCAACTGGTCGGCGCGGAACACGGCGTTCGGAATTCCGGGATAGACGGGAGCGCCGGGCGTGCCGGGCGGGGCCGTGCCGGGGCGAATCGCGTTGGGGTAGATGATGTCCTCGATCCAGCCGACGGCGAATGTTCCGGCGGCGGCGGGGCTATCGACGCGCGGCAGGGCCGGGCAGCGGTAGACGGCCCGCGACGTCGAGCCGCACGGAGCGCTGCTGGCGAGCGCGCCCGCGTGTTCGATCAGGCAGAGCACGAAGCCGTCGATGTCGGCGTTGTCGACCTCCGAGTCGCCGTTCATGTCGGCCGACAGCGGGTCGCAGCCGGGGTAGAGGTCGAGGTACATGTCCGGGTCCATCAGGGCCTGGACGAACGAGTCGATGTCGCCGTTGTCGATCACGCCGTCGCAATTCGTGTCGGCCAGGAAGATGTCGTCGGGCGAGATGCAGGCGGTGGAGCAATCCGTTCCGACGCCGGAGAAGGCGCCGCCCGCGTCGAGGCAGTCGGTCTCGAGCAGCGGAAGGCAGAGATTCTCGGGGAAGCAGCAGGCGCCGAGCGACGACGAGCAGGCGGCGCCGGCGCAGTCGCTGCCGTCGCCCTGATAGGCGCCGCCGAGCGCGGCGCAGGCCTCGGCGGTGTCCTCGGCGCAACTGCCATCGACGAAGCAGCACGCTCCGCCGGGCGGGGCGGCGCACGTGACGGAGACGCAGAACACGCCATCGCCCTGATACGCCCCGCCGAGCGCGGCGCAGTCGTCGGCGCTAACGTCATAACAGAAGCCGTCGGGGACACAGCAGCCGCCGATGGGCGTAAATGCGCACGGGTTGGGCGAGCAGGTGGTTCCGTCGCCGCCATAGGCACCGCCCAGGCCGCCGCACGTCGGCGCGTCGAGTTCCAGGCATTCGCCGTCCGAGAAACAGCACGCGCCCGTTTGGGCGGCGGCGAAGTTTGCGGAAAAGAGCAGCGCGGCGGCGAGGGCCGCGCCGGGAGCCAGCTTGCGCGTCATTTCCACTCCTTTGCGACGGCGATCAACAGCGCCGGATGATCCGGCCGGGGGGCGATTTCGCCCGTGCCCGATGGGAATTGGACGCGCATTTTGGCGGATTGAAGCGAGAAAAGCAATGGGAAATGGGAGCGGCGCGGGTGCTGTAGCGTCGGACCTCCGCGTCCGACGCCGTTTGATCCGAGCCGCGAGCGTCAGCGAGCGCGACGTCCGGGCGCTCGCCCTGTGAGATTCGCGCACACGCTCTGTTGCTATTTTCCCCGCACCACGGACCGCGCGCCGCTCCGGCCGCGCGAGGGCGCGGGCCGCCACACATTCGAAAACGAATGCGGAGATCCGGCGCTACGGCTTCAGCGGTTCTTCGATCCGCTCATACCCCGCCGGCGACGGGACGTCGAAGACGCTTGTCGCAAAGCCGCTGTTGAGCAGAACGTCGTCGAACGTGATCACGATGAACTCGCTCAGTTTGCCGGCGCCGTCCTTCTTCCCGACGCGCACCTTCACCGGCAGGCCGGGGTACTTTCCGTCCGCGGTCGCGATCCAGAAATCGAGCGACTTGTAGCGGTCGGCGTTGCGCGAGCCCGGCCGCGGCGTAAGGAACAGGTGCTCAGTGTGCGGCGGATCCTTTTCGGCCGGCGGGACGCGCCGCACGTCGAATTCCAGCAGGATTTCGACTTTCTTCTGGCCGAAGGGCAGCGGGAAAACGCCGTCGCCGACGCGATAGGGGTTGTAGGGACTGTCGGCGCGACGAACCTCGTCGCGCTCGACGGTGCGAGTCTCGCCGCGGATGCGCGTGTACCAGCAACCGTCGAAGAGGTGTTTCTCGTCGAGCGAATCGCGGCGCTGATTCTGGGCCTTCTCGTTGAACGAGACGAGGAAGCGGGCCACCGGCTTGGCGTCCTGGTACCAGACTTCGCCGCGCTTGACGATTTCATCGCCGGGCATGCCGAACGCGGAGCTGGATTCCCACTCCACGCGCGCCCGCAGGTCGCGCACTTCGCGCTGCTCGAGCCGATCGAGAATCTTCTCCACTTCCGGGTCGATCGTCGCCGCGGGCGCCGGAGCGCTCGCCGCCGGCGGCGCGCTGGGCGGCGCGGCCGGCTTGGCGGCGGGCGCCTGTGCCCACGCCGCGCAGCCGCAAGCGCACGCCGACAAGAGCGAACCCCAGACGACCGCCGCGTTGATTCTTCGTGCCCGCAAGTGCATAACATCTACCTCCATGCGCGTCCGTGCGGATTATAGACCGGCCGATCCGCCCCGCGCTGCCCTGGGGGGCTGGGCGCGATGACCTTTCTGTATGACGTGGTGTACGGGCTGGCGCTGCTGATTGCGTGGCCGTGGCTGCTCTATCGGCGGATTCGGCGCGGCGGCGGGGACGAGCCGCTGGCGGCATATTTCGGGCGGGTTCCGTCGCGGCCGGTCTCGGCGCGCTGCGTGTGGATTCACGGCGTTTCGCTGGGCGAGATCAACGCGACACGCACGCTGGTGGCCGAGTTGCGGCGGCGTTCGGCGGACGTGGCGGTGGTAATCAGCAGCACGACGCGAACGGGGCTTGCGCAGGCGCGGCAGCTCTATCCGCGGAACCTGGTGTTTCGTTTTCCGCTGGATTTCGGCTTTGCGGTGCGGGCGGTGCTGCATCGCGTGCGGCCTTCGGTCATCGTGCTCATGGAGCTGGAGACCTGGCCGAACCTGATCGAGATCGCCAGCGCGCGGCGCATTCCGGTGATCGTGGCGAACGGGCGCGTGACCGAGCAGCGCAGCATGCGGCGATTCGACTGGCCGATCGTGCGGCGCGTGGCGCGGCGGATGTTTTCCAAGCTGACGTGGGTCGCGGCGCAGGATGCGACGTACGCAGGGCGATTCGTGCAGCTCGGCGTTCGGCACGAGCGTGTGGAAGTGGTCGGCTCGGTGAAATACGACGCGGCGGAAGTGGGCGAGCGCATCGACGGGCAGGAAGCGCTGCGCGACGAGATGGGCATCGACGCCGCGGCGCCGCTTTGGGTGTGCGGCAGCACGGGGCCGGACGAAGAGGGGATGGTGCTGGATGCGTATGAGCGGCTGCTGGAGCATCATCCGAATCTCCAGCTTGCGATCGTTCCGCGCAAGCCGGAGCGATTCGACGAGGTGGCGCGGCTGATCGTGCAGCGCGGGTATGCGTGTTTGCGGCGGAGCAGCGGCGCGCCGACGGTTCCGGGCGGCGCGGTCGAGCCGCGGCCGGTGTTCCTGGGCGACACGATGGGCGAACTGCGGAAATTTTATGCGCTGGCGACGGTCGTTTTCGTCGGGCGAACGCTGATACCCCAGGGCGGGTCGGACGTGATGGAGGTGGCGGGCCTGGGCAAGCCGCTGATCGTCGGGCCGCACACGGACAATTTCACCGAGGCGGTGAACCTGCTTCTGGCCGAGGGGGCGTGCCGGCAGATCCCAGGTCCGGGCGGGCTGGCGACGGTAGTCTCCGACCTGTTGCGGCACGGCGATCGGCGGGAGCACATGGGCCGCGCGGGGCAGCAGGCGATACTCTCGCGGCGCGGCGCGACGCAGCGTACGGTCGAACGGATCCTGGAATTGCTCGAACGATAGCAGCCGGCGCCGCGCGAGCGCGTCGCTTGCGGGACACGCGGCGGCAGGTACTATATCGCGAAGGCTCCGCAAACAAGGACGAACGCCAGCGTGATCGAATCCAAAGCGGAGCGCCCCGCGCGAGCCGCCGAGTCCGCCATTCGGACCTGGTACGAGCGACCGGCCGCGGCGGTGCTCGTGCCAATTCAGTTTCGTGTGGGGGATGGGCTGCGCGAAACCGCCAGCGACATTTCCGCGCGCGGCCTCTATCGCATTAACTATCATCAGCCGGTCGAGCTGCGCGAGCCGTTCACGTGGACGGAGGATCCGTTCGCCGATCGAAGCTGGTGCCTGTACTTCCACTCGCTCGCGCCGGTGTGCTACCTGGCGCAGTCGGCCGATCAGAATGGCGATCTGCGCCACCTGGCGGCCGCTCGGCGAATCGTCGAAGCCTGGCTCAGCGCGGACGAAGAGGGCCGGCTGACGCACGAGATGGCGCGGCACGAGCACGCGGTCGCGATGCGCGCGATGGCGCTCGCGCACTTTGCCGAGGTCTATCGCCGGTTGCAGGCGCTCGACGTGAATTTCGTCGGGCGGCTGCTGCGCGCGCTGGAACGGCACGGCGAGACGCTCGCGAATCCGAAAAACTATCACCACGGACACAACCACGGCATCGATCAGGATCGCGCGCTGCTCGCCGTCGCGCTGACCGCCCCGCACCTGCCGGCGGCCGAGGACTGGATTCGGCTTGCCCTGCTGCGGCTGGAGCGGCAGGTGCGCGAGACGATCCTGCCCGACGGCGTCTATCGCGAGCATTCGCCGGACTACGAGGTCTGGGCGTTTCTGCAGCTTGCCGAGATTCGTGATTACCTCGTCGCCCACGGGCGTCCGGCCGAGGCGCTGGCCAACGCCGCCGAGCGGATGGTCGAGAAGATCACGCACTCGATTCGCCCGGACGGCACGCTGCCGCCGGTGGGCGACACGGTTTCGCGTCGGCCGGCCGATCTGGAACGTTACGTGCGGGCGATGCCGAATCCGCCGGGCGAGTTGCTGTATGCGTTGACGTGCGGCGCGGAGGGGCAGGCGCCGGCGCGTCGAAATCTGCTGCTGCCGCGGAGCGGCGTGGCGATATTCCGGCAGACGTGGGATCCGGCGAAGCGCGGGGAGGCGTTGCACGCCTACTTTACGGCGGCGTTCAACACGCGCGCGCACAAGCATCAGGACGATCTGTCGCTGGTCGTGTGGGCGCTGGGGCGCGAGTGGCTGGTGGACGGCGGGCGATACACCTACCACTACGACGACCCGGTGCGGCGCTACTGCGAGTCGGTCTTCGCGCACAACACGGTAATCGTCAACAACGGCGGCACGGACCTGCGCCGGACGAACGTGGGGCGCTCGGGCGTGACCGCGACGTTCGAAGGCAGCGACGTGACGGCGGTTGACGCGGTGCATTACCTGTACGAGGACGTGGAGATCCGCCGGTTCGTCGCGTACATCGCGCCGGGGCTGATGCTGATTTTCGACCGGGTATATGGCGTCGACTCGGTCAGCGCGACGCAGCAGTTCCTGTTCGCGCCGGATCTCCTGGTCCTGCAGCACGGGCAGCGCGTACACGCGCGCACGCGGCAAGGCGGCGATTCGGCCTCCGGCGTCCAGATGCTGCAACTGCTTCAGGGCGGCGCGGCGATCTCGCTCGTTCGAGGCGCGACCGAGCCGCAGCGCGGCTGGGTCTCCCGCGCGCCGGGGAAGGTCGAGCCCTGCACGGCCGTGCAGACGACCGCCGACGGGCAGCACGTCGCGTTCGTCACGGTCATGCAGTTTCAGCGCGCGTTCGACGGCATGGTGCCGCTGCGCGGCACGGCCTCGTGGGACGGCCTGACGCTGCGCTGCTCGCTGGTCGTGGACGATCGCGAAGACGAGCTTGTCTACACGGCCGCGAGTCGCGAGGCGCGGCTGGCCTTTCGCGGGGAATACGCCTCGACGGTCTGGCCGACGCCGTATGAGGAGTCTTCCGGCGAGTCGCTGGCGATCGCGACTCCGCCGCCCACGGTCGACATCCGCGCGACGGTCGTTCAGCCGCCGCCCGAGGTGGAGGGGCACTCGCCGCACGACATCGTGCGCCGGCTGCTCGAGCAGCATCGCATCGAAGGGCGTCAGGACGCGCGCGTGCTGCGCGAGGGGCTCGTGCGGCTGGACGAGCGACTGGCGACGCTCTCGCGCTCCATTCGCGAGATTTCCCGCGCGCAGCGCCAGCAGACCGCGACCGATTCCAAGCTGATGGGCGAAATGCCGGACCAGCTTGCGGCGTGGCGCCAGCTCGCGGCGCAGCACGCCGAGCGCGAGACGGCCATGCAGCAGCACGTCGCCAGTCTCCAGGCGGCGCACGCGGCATTGGTGGACGAACACGGGCGGATGCAGCGCCGCATGGAGGAGCTGGAGCAGGCGAATCGCCGCGTGGAAGAGGAGCGCGGGCAACTCGCCGACGCGGCGACGCTGCTGAACAAGGAGCTGGGCGAGTCGCGGCGGGCGCAACTGCGGCTGTCCGAAGTGGCCCAATCGCGCAAGGAGCGCAACGACAAGCTCCAGCTCGACCGCGACCGCGTCAAGGCGCGGGCCGAAAAGGAAAAGCAGCGCATCGAGGCGCAGATGGCGCGCCTGGCGCGCGAGATCGACGCGCTGCGCGGGCGCTGCCGCGTGCGCAGCGAGCAGATCGACGAAATGGCGGCGTCCGTGCGCTGGCGGCTCGGCGACGCGCTGGTCAAGGCCGCCAGCCCGTCGATCGAAACGCTGAAACTGCCCGGCACGCTCATGTCGCTCCTGATCGAGGGCCGCCGCAGACGAAAGGAGCGGGCCCAATTCGGCGACGCGCCGCCCGCCGCCGAAGCGCCCCCCCGCGCGACGCCGGCCATCGAGCGACCGCCCGCCGACGCGGCCGCGCCGGCCGTGCCCGCGCGCGCCGCCGCGCCGCGCGCGGCCGTGGCCGCGCCGCCGCCGGTCGTGCGCCCGCCGCGTCGCGAGATGCCGGTCGCGTGCGTGCTCGATGAATTCTCATACGAGTGCTTTCTGCCCGAATGCCGGCTGACGCAACTTGTGCCCGAAAATCCGGAGCGCCAGCTCGACGAGATTCGCCCGCGCATGCTCTTTGTCGAATCCGCCTGGCGCGGAAAGGGCGAAAGCTGGCGTCATCTGGTGACCAACACCAAGGGGCGACAGGACGGCCCGCTGCGCAGCCTCGTGCATGAGTGCCGGCGGCGCGGCATCCCGACCGTCTTCTGGAACAAGGAAGACCCGGCCAATTTCGAGCATTTCAAGGACTCGGCCGCGTTCTTCGACGTGATCTTCACGACCGATTCGGATTGCCTGCCGCGCTACCGCGAGCTGGCCGGACACGACCGCTGCCTGGCGCTGCCCTTCGCGGCGCAGACGGCGATTCACAACCCCATCGGCCGCGCGGGCGGGGAGATGGGCGACCTGTGCTTCGCGGGCACGTGGTACAACCAGAAGCACGACGGGCGCCGCGAAGACGCCGAGATCATCCTGGAGCCGGCGCTGGAGTTCGGCGTTCACATCTACGACCGCATGCACAATTACACCGGCCCGGGCTGGCAGAATTACCGCTGGCCGGCGAAGTATGAGCCGTTCATCCGCGGCGGGCTCGAATACCGCGAGATGCTGGAGGCGTACCGCAAGTACCACGTCTTTCTCAACGTCAACTCGGTGCGGAACAGCCCGACGATGTGCGCGCGGCGCGTGTTCGAGATCCTGGCGTGCGGCACGAACGTGCTCAGCGCGTATGCCCCGTCGATCGAAAACCTGATCGGCGCGGAGTGCTGCTTCCTCACGCGAAATCAGCAGGAAACCGCCGCGCAGTTGCAACAGGTGCTGGGCGACGAAGCGCTCCGCAACCGCGTCAGCGTGCGCGCCATCCGCCGGATCATGGCCGAGCACACGTACGTCCACCGCTTCTCCGCCGTGCTGCGCGCGATCGGCGAGGCGGATCGGCCGATGGACCCGAGCGTCGCCGTCCTGTTGGTCGCGTCGAGCGCCGACGACGTGGCACGCGGGCGGGCGCTGCTCGCGGCGCAGCGCTATCCATATTTGCGGCCGTGCTGGATTGCGGCAGACGGGCTGGATCTGAACGGCGCGGTGGTCACGCGTTTTGCGGCTTCGGGCGGGGATGCGGCGCTGCGCGGCGCGCTGGATCGCGCGCTGACGCAGGTCGAGGCCGATCTCGTGTGTCTGCCGGCGGCGAGCGCGGCCGGCGCGGGCGGCGCCTGGCTGGAAGACCTCGTGCGGGCGTTCGCGTATTACGAGGGCGACGTGGTGGGCAAGCCGCCCGGCCCGGCCGACGCGCTGCTCTTTCGCGAGGTCGAGTCTTTGCCGCTGCGAACGTCGGTCCTGCGGATGGCGGCGGCGCGGCGGCTCGGCGCGGCGGCGCTGGCGAGCGATGCGGCGTTCGACGCGGCCTGCCGCGGGGCGGGGCTGCGCATGCTCGCGACCGACACGGTCGAGCGTCCCGGCGGGTGAACGGCAAGCAGTAGCAGCGAGCAGCGAGCATTCGGCGCGGCGGCGCATCTTGAAAGCCGCGATCGTCGGGACACGCTTACGGCAACAACCTCGGACAGCCAATGGCCACGCGCGATGAAATTCTGCTGGAATGGAAGCCCGCGCCGGGCGCGGCGCAGTACCGCGTTCTTTTGCGAGACGACACGACCGGGCAGTTTCCAGCCAAGCCCGTCATGGTCGAACCGCGCTGCGCGCTGGCGCGATCGCTGATCGACGCGGCGCACGCGTATCGCTGGCGGGTCGAGTGGCGCGCCGCGCCGAACGCCGCGTGGGCGGAATGGATCGGCTACCAGCCGCTGCTCGTGCCGCCAGTGGACGAGCGCCTCGCGACGGAGCTGACCTGGCCTGCCGCCGCGTCCGATCCGCTGCACTACCGCATCGTCATCCGCGACGAGACGTCGGGCCAGATCGTGACCAAGCAGGTGCTCACGTCGTGCCGCTACGTGGCCGACTGGACGCGCCTCGATCCGCTGCGCGTCTACCGCTATCGCGTGCAATGCGGGCAGGGCGACACGTGGGTCGAGCACACCCGTTATGCGCCGCTCGCACCGCCCGTGCATCTGCTCGTCGCGGCGCGCGACCGCGCGGCCCCCGCGCCCACGGCCGTCGACTCGGCCGAGCGGCTGCTGATCCTGTTCACGATCGACACCGAGATCAACCTGCGCCTCATGCGCGAGCCCGACCCGGCCCGCGGATTCGAACATCAGATCGCCTGCATCCACGACGGCCGGCCGTACGGCGTGGCGCTGATGATGGACCTGCTCGAGCAGAACGGCATGCGCGGCACGTTTTTCGTCGACGTGCTGATGGAGCACACGTTCGGCCAGGCGGCGCTCGAGCAGACCATCGAGTTGATCGCGTCGCGCGGGCACGACATTCAGCTTCACCTGCACCCGTCGCCGCACCTGTGGTTCGCGCCGGATCCAGCGCTGCGCGAGCTGTTGCTTTCGACGCGCGGCGACGACCCGGCCCCGTTTCGCGCCGCGCTGGCGCACGCGGTCGAGCTGTTTGAGCGGCGCGTCGGCCGCCGGCCGGTCGCCTTTCGCAACGGCTCCTATCACCTGTGCGAGGCGTTCCTGCCCGTGCTGGCCGAGTTCGGCATTCGCGTCGATTCCTCGCTCTATGCTTTCAAGAATTGCCGCGTGCCGGCCTGGATGCGCGGCCGCACGCAGCCGTTCCGCGCCGGCGGCCTGCTGGAAGTGCCGGTAAACTGGATGATCCTGCGCAAGCCGGGAACGTCGCTCGCGCGGCAATACGCAATCAAGAAGACGGAAGTCGCCGCCCAGACCGCGGCGCTGGCCCTGGCGCAATGGCCGGAGACCGCGCCGCGCACGCTCGTCTACATGGCGCACTCGTACACGCTGCTGGAGGAATGGCGGCCGGACGAGCAGCGCCTGCGCGACGCGTGGAACGCGCGTCTGCGGAACATCTGTCCGCCGGCCGCATACCGCTCGATGTACCTCGCGCCCGACACGCCGACGGCCTTCTGCGACGGGCCCGATCAGGAGCGGATTCTGGCGCTGGCGCGCGCCCTGGCGGCGCTGGCGGCCATTCCCGGCGCGCGGTCCGCGACGTTCGCGGAGTTGGCCGATCGATACACTGCCGCGTTCGATCATCCCGCCCGCACGGTCGACCCCGTTGCGGTCTGGCATCACAGCGCGCGCCGCGCCAGCGTCGCCGGCGTGCGGCGCTACTCGCGCTCGTGGCTCGCCGCGCTCGAAGCGCACGCCGCGGCGCAGCCGGCGCAGGCGTGAGGGCGACCCCAATGCCGAGCAGCGCCATTCCCGACCGCGCACCGCGAGCCGCGCAGCCCGGATCGGGCGCGGACGCGCTGGCCGCCACGCTCGTCGCGCTGCCGATCGAGTGGCGCGGTGCGGCGGTGCTCGTGTTCGGCCGAGGCGCCGGGACGCTCGCCGAGCAACTCGCGGCGCGGCACGCGAGCGCGCGCATTGTAGCGCTGGAAAGCTCCGGCGCGGCCGCTGCGGAGCGGGCGCGCGGCGACGGCGAATCGATCGAGCGACTTTGCGGCGATCCGCTCGATCTCGCCCCGCTTCAGAATCGCACATTCGACGCCGCGATCGCCGCCGGCGGGCTCGAAACGCTCGGCTCGACCCGGCTCATGCAAACGCTGGAGTGGCTGCACGATCACCTGCGGCCGGGCGCGGCGGCGCTGCTGCGCGTGCGCACGATCCTGGCGAGCGACGCCGCGGAGGATGAGCCGCCACGGCGGGTTTCCTTCGCGCATGTGCTCTTTCCGCGGCCTGCGGCCGATCGCGCCGCGAGCGAGGCGAACCGCTCGCCGGCGCGCGCGGCGTATTGCGGCGCGACGTGGCTGACGGCGTATCGCCGGGCCGGCTTCGAATTGGTCGACGTCGTGCGCGTCGCGAACGGCGGCGTCGACGCGGCACTGCGCTCATTCGGGGACAAGTTGTCCGTGTTCGAGCGCGGCGAGCTGGACACGTGCGAGGTGATTGCCTCGCTTCGAAGCCCGACGCAGCCCGCAGACATGGCGTTTCTCGCGCCGGGCGCCGCCGCTGCCGCATCGCGCGAGCACGACGCCGATGGATCGAGCCATGTGTCCGCCGAGCCGTCAGCGCCGCTCGACGCAAGCGCTTCGGTCGCTCCGCCGGTGCTGACGAGTGCGGCGCGCCTCGACATGCCGGCGCCCGCGCCGCCTGCGGCGCCCGCCGCGCCCCGGCCGCGCGCCCTTCCACACGCCGCGCAGCCGCACAAGCTGACGCTCGCGTGGGGGCATGAGCAGGCGAAGAAGCTCTATGACAACACGCTGGCGCGCTTCGAGGTCGACTGGCGCGGCGCTACGACGCTCGACTTCGGCTGCGCCTGGGGCTATCTGGCCAAGTACATCGCCGAACACGCCGGCGCTGCGGCGTCGTGGGGCGTCGATCTCCTGCCGCAGTGGGACATGCTTTCCGACCACTGGTCGCCGCAGTCCGTTCCGAATCTGCGGCTGATCGCCGGCGATGTAACGCAGGCGCCCGAGCTGCAGGCCCAGACGTTCGACGTGATTTACTCGATCGGCACGCTGATGCTGATTCCGCCTACGCCGCTGCACGCGATACTCGCGTGGTTTTTCGAGCGATTGCGGCCGGGCGGCTGCTGCATCCTGCGGACGCGCACGTTTCTGTCGTATTGCGGCGGCGATCTGCATCGCGAGCTGAAGACGCCGCTTCCGCACCTGCTGTTCGCGCGACGCACGATCGACGCCTACCTGCGGGACAAGACCGGTCACGGCTCGCGCTACATGAACCCGATGTGCGCGGCGTCGTACCTGACGCTCTTCGCGCGGGTCGGCTTTGAAATCGCCGAAGCCATTCGCGTGCAGAACCCGCTGGACGAAAGCGTTTACGCGGCGCACGCCGACCGGCTCGGCGCGTATGATTCGCAGGAGCTGCGAACGACCGAGGTCATGGCGCTGCTGCGCAAGCCGGCCGTTCCGCCCGACATCCGCGCACTGGAGGCACCGCGATGAGCGCGCCCGAGGCCGCCCCGCACGACGCCGCGCCGCCGCCCGTGGACGAGCAGTATCGCGCCACGCGCGAGGGCTGGGTCGATCAGAAGGCCAAACAGACGCTCGAATGGGGCGGGCAGCAGGCCGCCGCGCTTTGGGACAATCTGTACGCGCGCTGGAATCCGCTGGTCGACGCCTGCACCGTGCTCGACCTGGGTTGCTCGTGGGGATACCTGCTGAAGTTCCTGGCCGAGCGCTTCAAGCCCGCCCGGCTGATCGGCACGGACATCAAGCCGTGGTGGGAGCTGACGGCGCACGGGTGGGACTACGCGGCGCTGGGCGAGCGGCTGATGCTGCGGGCCGGTCCGCTGCCCGAGATCCGCGAAATTCCCGAGCAAAGCATCGATCTGGCGCTGTGTACGTCCGTGCTGCAATACATGACGCCCGAGCAGGTCGAAGAAAACGTGACGCGCTGCTACGACCTGCTGCGCCCCGGCGGAGAAATGCTGCTGCGCACGCGCGTCTTCACAAGCTACATCGGGGCCGACCTGCATCGCGACATCGAACTGCCCTACGTCCACCTGCTCTACGGCGAACGCGACCTGGCCCGCCTGGTGCGCGAAAGACGCGGCAAGGAGCCGCCCTACCTGAACTGGCTGACGGCCAGCAGCTACCTGGCGATATTCATGCGCAGCGGTTTCGAGCTGCTCGACGTGAAGCGCCGCATGAACAAGCACGCGCCCGAGGTGATGGAACGCGTCGCCCGCGCGTTCCCGTGGATCGCGCCGGAAGAGCTGTTCTGCGCCGAGCTGGAGGCGCGGCTCGCGCGGCCGATCGAGCCGGAGGAGCTCGACCGCTTCGGGCCGATGGTCGTGACGCGGCCGGCGCGGGCGCTGGAGGAGGCGCAGGCGGAAGCCGAGCCCGATCCGGACGAATGACGATTCGCGCGATCGGCCGGAATCAGTCGTATCCGAGGTTTTCGAGCTGGTCCTCGTCCATGCCGAAGTGATGGCCGATCTCGTGCAGGACGGTGATGCGAATCTCCTCGACCAGCTCCTCCCACGATTCGCACATTTCGCAGAGATTGTCGTGGAAGATGAGAATGCGGTCGGGCAGCGGCAGCGCGAACTCGTCGCCGCCGCCGCGATCCTCGAGCGGCGTGCCGACGTAAAGCCCGAGCAGGTCGTCCGCGTCGCTCGGCAATTCCAGCTCGCGGAGCATCGCGCGGTCCGGCTTTCGGCGGACCTCGATCATCACGTTTTCGAGGTGCGGGCGAAACTCCGGCGGAACGGCGCGCAGCGCCTCCTGCACCGCGCGGTCGAATTCCTTTTCGGAGACTTTGAGCACGTCGTGCCAACCTTCCGCGTCTGCGCGATCCGCCCGCGGCCGGTCGCCGCAGACTCCGCTCGCGCGCCTATGGCCTTGCCGGCGCGGGTCCGTTCCGCTCCTGCGCCTCGAGCTTCTCCGCGTACGGCGTGAGCACAATGAAACTTTCGACGCCGACCGATTCCTTCGGCTGCCCCGTCTGCCGATCGCGGACGATCGGCTTGAGCAGGCGGCCGTTCTCATAGCTGTTCGGAAATTTTCGCTGCAATTCGAGCAGTCGCGGATCGACGATCTGGTCGCGAAACACCGGGTTGCCGGTCAGCTCGTCGACGTGCCGCGTCTGCACGATCGCGTCTTTCGCGAACAGCCCCACGCACACGGAGCTATGCACCGGCCCGTGGTGAAAATACGCCTCGTTGCCCTCGCTGCGCAGGATGCGGCAATACTCCTCGGCGGCGTAGCGGCGACTGTGAAAATTCTCGTCGTTGTAGAAGACCGCCACGTGCAGCGACCACCAGCCGCGCGCCCGCGAAAGATCCCACGCCGCGTTCTTCGACTCCGCCAGCGGCAGCGCCTGCACCGACGCGAGCCGGAACGGCCAGACGGGCTGGCCGCCCGGGTCCAGATAGCTCAGCGCGCGAATCAGGTTGAGGTCTTCCAGCGGCGACGGGGCGAAGCGCTCCTCGTCGGCGCGGGCCTCGCGCCGATACCGGCCATAATAGATGACGCTTTCGTCTTCCTCGTCGTATACCTGCACGAGCTTCGTTTTCAACCCGCTCACTTTCCGCAGCATCTCCGCGTATCCGCTGGCGATGCGCTGCCGCTCGGGACCGTGAATGCCCGCGCAGCGGATGGCCCAGAAGTCCTCGTCCGCGTTCGGCTCGAGCGAGAAGTGCCCATTCGCGCAGCCGGCCGATCCGGCCGCGCAGACGACCACGAGCGCGGCGAGCCCGGCCCCGCGCAGGCGCAGAAAAGCCTCTCGCACGTTCATCGCAAAGCCTCGCGCTGAATTTCGAACAGCCGGTGAATCCCGCGCCGGCCGACGTCGAGCATCTCCGACAGCTCGCGATCGCTCAGCGTCGTCTTCTCTCCGGTCGCCTGCACCTCGACCCACTGATCCTCGGTCGTCATCACCAGGTTGCAATCGACCGCGGCCTGCGAGTCTTCGCTATAGCATAGGTCGAGCAGAACCTGCCCGCCGACCAGCCCGACGCTTACCGCCGCAACCCCCGCGCGCAGCACGTCGTCGCCCCACCAGCCTTCGCGCCGGCCGTGCGAGATCGCGTCGCACAACGCCACGTACGCACCGGTAATGGCCGCCGTCCGCGTGCCGCCGTCGGCCTGCAACACGTCGCAATCCAGGTGGATGGTGCGCTCCCCCATGCGCGACGTGTCCACCACCGCGCGCAGCGATCGGCCGATCAGGCGCTGAATTTCCTGTGTCCGGCCGTCGATTTCGCGGCGGTTGCGCGGCCGCCGCGTGTGGGTGCTGGCGGGGAGCATGTCGTATTCTGCGGTGAGCCAGCCCTTGCCGCTGCCGGCCCGCCACTCGGGCACTTCGGGCACGATCGCCGCGGTGCAGAGCACGTGCGTCAAGCCGGCCCGGACAAAGACGGAGCCGGCGGGCATTTTCGTGAAGGCGCGGATCAGCTCGATCGGGCGGAGCTGGTCGGGGCGTCGGCCGTCGATTCGCATTCGCGATTGGTAACACGCCCGCCGGGTGCTTGGCAAACCCCGCTGCCGGGCCCGGCACTCCGGGCTACACTGTCCGCGATGATCGAGCGCGGACATCTTCTCACCGAGCAATTCAACCCGGCCAGCGCCGAGCTCGACGCGCTTTCCACCGCGGAGGCCTTCGACGTTCTCGCCGCCGAGGACGCGCGCATCGCCGGCGCCGTCGCGGCCGCGCGGGCGGAGATTGTCGCGGCGGTCGAGCTGATCGGCACTGCGCTGGCGTGCGGCGGCCGTCTGATTTACGTCGGCGCCGGCACGAGCGGGCGGCTGGGCGTGCTGGACGCGGCGGAGTGCCCGCCGACGTTTCTTTCCGACCCGTCGCAGATTGTCGGCGTGATCGCCGGCGGCGACGCGGCATTGCGCCGCAGCGTGGAAAGCGCGGAGGACGACCCGGCGGGCGGTGCGGCGGAGATGGAGAGGCTGAGCGTTACGGCGAATGACGTGGTTTTTGGCATCGCCGCCGGCGGCACGACGCCGTTCGTGCATGGCGCGATTCGGGCCGCTCGGGCGCGCGGCGCGAAGACGGTGTTCCTGTCTTGCGTGCCCGCTGCGCAGGCGCCGGACGAGGCGGATGTTTCCATTCGCGTGCTGACCGGGCCGGAAGCGCTGGCCGGCTCAACCCGGCTGAAGGCGGGCCTGGCGACGAAGATGGTGCTCAACGCCGTGAGCACGCTGGCGATGATTCGGCTCGGCAAGGTGTGGCGCGGGCTGATGGTGGACGTGAACGCGCGCGGCTGCGAGAAGCTCTACGATCGCGCGATTCGCGTGACGATCGCGGGCACCGGACTGCCGCGCGACGCCGCGCGGCGCCTGCTCGAAAGCGCCGACTGGCACGTGAAGACGGCGATCGCCATGCATCGACTGGGCGTCGACGCGGTGCAGGCGCGCGAGCGGCTGCGCGCGGCCGGCGGGCGGCTGCGCGCGGCGCTCGACGCGGCCGGCGGAGGTCCGCGCGCGTGACTGCTTCGCCCGAGCGCGGCGACCGTCCGCTGCGCGTCGCGCTGCTGGTCACCGATCACGAGCGCGGCGGATCGCCATTGCGGCTGGCGCGGCTGGCGATCGGCCTGCGCAACGCGGGCGTCGACGTCTTCGCCGGCTGCCTCGCCCCGCGCGGGCCGGTCAGCGATGAGCTGGAGCGCGAGGGAATTCCGACTTTCTCGTGCGACGCGCGCGGGGCGCGCGATTTCGCGGCGCTCGGCCGGCTTTCCCGCCACCTGAAGAGAATCCGGCCGGACCTGATCCATGCCACGCTTACGCATGCGAACGTCGCGGCGCGATTGGTCGGCGCGTGGCTGCGCATTCCCGTGATCGGCTCGACCGCGACGATCGAAGTCGAGCGCCGCTGGCATCGCTGGGCGGAGCGCGCGACGATCTGGCTCGAAAGGGCCCACGTCGTGAACAGCGCCGCCGTCGCGGCGCACGTCCGTGCGGCGTTTCGCATTTCCGCCGAGCGCGTTTTCCTCATTCCGCCGATGCCGGCGTCCCGCCCGCCCGCGCCGCCGAAAGACGCCGCGCGGGCCGCGCTCGGCTTGCCGCTCGACACTCCCGTCGTCGCGTGGGTCGGTCGACTCGATCCGGTGAAGCGCGTCGGGCTGCTGGTTCGCGCGGCTGAGGTGCTCGAAGACCTGCACGTTCACCTCCTGCTCGCCGGCGACGGGCCGCAGCGCGCGGAGATCGAGGCGCTGCGAACGGCTTCGCCGACCCGCGAGCGCGTGCATCTGCTCGGCTGGCGCTCGGACGTGGAGGCGGTTTTCGCGGCGGCGGACATTTTCGCATTGCCGTCGCTCACGGAGGGCGTCCCCAACGCGCTGCTCGAAGCGCTGGCGGCCGGTCTGCCCGCGGTCGCGAGCGACATTCCGACGCTGCGCGAGATCGCGGCGGCGTGTCCGGCGGTTCGGCTGGTCGCGGGCGCAGACGCCGGCGCCGTGGCCGCCGCGCTGTGCGAGCTGCTGGGCGATCGCGAGCGGCTGGCCGATCTGTCGCGCAGCGCGGTCGAGTGGTCGCGCGCCGCGCACGCACCGGCGCTTGCGGTCGAGGCGCTGCTGCACGTGTATCGCGGGGTGTGCTCGTCAAGCAAACGATCCGCGCGAGCGAAGTGAGCGCGCGTGGGGCGATGGTCTGGGCGCGGCCGCGCGAGAGTGCGGGCCGCTCCGGCCGCCCGGGCGGAATTCGGCGTTGACACGGCGGGTCGCAGATTGCGAAAATGCACCACCCGTGGAGATTCTCATGCAGACAGACACAATATATTGTGGCGACTCGATCAAGCTGCTGAACGACGCCCCCGCCGGCTTCGCCGACCTGGCGTTCGCCGACCCGCCGTTCAACATCGGCTACGTCTATGACCGCTACAACGACGACCTGCCCGACAGGGAGTATGTCGAGTGGTCGAAACGCTGGATGAGCGCCGTCGTCCGCGCGCTCAAGCCGAGCGGCTCGTTCTACATCGCGATCGGCGACGAATTCGCGGCCGACATTCGCGTGATCGGCCGCGAGCTGGGCATGCATCTGCGGAACTGGATCATCTGGCGGTATTCGTTCGGCCAGGCGACGAAGCAGATGTTCTGCCGGTCGCACACGCACATTTTCTACTTCGTGAAGGACCGCGCCGAGTTCACGTTCAACACCCACGCGCTGCGCTTTCCCAGCGCCCGGCACACGGAATATCAGGATCTGCGGGCCAATCCGGCCGGCCGGCTGCCCGACGACGTGTGGGACGAGTTTCCGCGCGTTTGCGGGACGTTCAAGGAGCGGCAGGGCTTTCACGGGTGCCAGATGCCCGAGGCGCTGCTGACGCGGATCATCACGGCGAGCAGCAACCCCGGCGAGGTGGTGCTCGATCCGTTCATCGGCAGCGGCACAACCGCCGCGGCGGCCAAGCGCGTCGGCCGCAGATACGTCGGCATCGATCTCTCGGCGGAGTACGTGGCGCACGTGAAGCAGCGGCTGGCGCGGGTGAGCGACGACAGCGGATTGCCGGCGGGCGCGGACGGTGCGTGGCCGGCGTTTCACACGGAGGCGCTGTGCCAGCTGTATCGCGAGACGAAGGTTACGCTTGCGAATCTGCTTCCGAACGAGGTTGCGCTGGGGGTGATCGCGTCGTCGCTGGCGCAGCGGACGGGGGCGACGTACGAGGTGGAGCGGATTCGGACCGAACTCGAGCGATTGCGGGCGTCGAACGGCCTGCCGAAGCTGCCGAACGACAAATTGTTCAAGCCGAGCGATCACGTGACGGACACGGGCAAGCGCTACGTGCGCAAGGTCATGCGCATGCGCTCGCGCCGCACGGGGGACGCGGACGCCGACGCACCATTCGACGGCCCGGCGCGCGAGGCGATGTGAGGGGAGAGCGCTCCGGTTTCTTGGCGGTGGCACTTTAGCGCCGAGAGTGCGAGTTGGGCGTGCGATGTGCCGCTGCGACCTTGCGTTGAAGTATTTCCGCGAATTCCTGGCATTCTCGCATGTATTCGATCGCGCGATCGAGACGCGCCCAGTACTCGCCGTAGACCTGGTCGCCCAGTATGGATTCGAATGGAATGGGCTCAACGGGTCGCCAGCGCTCGTAGGCTCTCAGCCGCGCGATGCGCGCGTGCAGATCGTGAACGCCGCGTCGTCCCGGTGCGTGCGGAGCGTTGCTGACAATCCATGTCTCCCAGTTCTTATTCCCTTTTGACTGATTGCACTTTCCGCATGAGGGGACCAGATTGCCGATTTCCGAAATGTAGCCCGTCGGGCGGCGTCGGACCACGAGCGGTCGCAGGTGATCCCACTCGGTCGCCTTGTCGCCGCAGTACGCGCACTGAACGGCGTCCGGCTGCATTTCCAGAATGGCCAAGGCCTCGGCGATTTCCGACGCCGTGGGCTCGATTACGGGGATGATCGCGTTGACGAACGCATTAGTGATGCTCGACTTGCGAGAAACCATCGTCTGAGCCGACGGCATCCGAAAGCACGCGCGTAGCCGGCGCTCGATGTCGGGTGGAACGCCGCTCATTGCCGCCTCCGCCCCGCAGAGGTGGCCGGAGTGCGCGCACGTCGTATCGCTGAGTCAAAAAGCTCGTTGAGCAGCCGGTGCGCTTCGTCGGCGGGCGATCGACCGCAAGCGGCGCAGAACCAGGCGAACTCGATCAGGTCGATTCGCCGCTCTCCGGCCTCGACTTTCGCGACCCACGTATGCGGCACGCGCAGCGCGGCAGCCAGTTGTCGCTGCGAGAGCGAGGCGGATACGCGCAGCTCTGACAAGCGCCGGCGCAGGCGGGCGTATTGGGGGGTATGCGTCGACTTCTGCATCGTTCCGATTTTCGGGGCGCTTGCCCGGTGCCCCCAAATCAGGTACACTGCACCGGCATGTGGATGCCCCCTCGCGACTGGACACAACGCGCTCCGGGCTGGCTCGCTGCCGAGTTTCTGCGAACGGCGCATTGCGCCGGAATCTACCACGCTACGGCGACGGCGCTGGTTAGCGCCTGTTTGGAGCAGTTTGTCGAGAATCTCCGGAAGCCCGCCGGTCATCCCCGGCTCAACGTCAGAGCATGCCGCAACGGAATGCGACTCGGCGACAGCTTGTATCACATCCTGCCGCAGGTAGACGATGAACTCTGCAAGACACTCGAGAAATTGCAGCGTCTGCGAATCGATACGACCGTTCTGGCGCCACCGTGGTCTCTCCTCGTCGCGCGCTCATGTTTCCACCAGGCGAAGCGCCGCGGAATCATGACGCTGATCGGAGTGAGCGACTTTGTCGCGCTTCGCGTCTCGAACACAGCGATGGACCTGAAGGTGCCGCGTACTGAGGCAATGATGCGACTTCTCTGGTGGCACAACAAAATCGCCCGACTGCATCCGTTCGCGGCGATGCGCATTCGTGTTCGATGAGCTGTCAAGAAGCGTCTATCCGCGTCTGCGCAAGATCATCGACGTGCGTGGCTGTTTCTGGCACATGCACTCGTGCGGGCGTTGCCGCATTCCTGCGTCGCGGCGAGAGTACTGGGTTGCCAAGCTCCGGCGAAACAAGGCACGCGACCGCCGCACCGGCCGCGCGTTGGAACGGCTCGGATGGACGGTGCTGACCATCTGGGAGTGCCAGACTGCCGACGCAGCCGGGCTGGCAGCGCGATTGACGGCGTTTCTCGGGGAGCGTGCGAAGCGAAATTGAGGGGAAGTGGCGGCAGTTTCAGAAGGTGAAGCCGCTGGCGACGATCGTGTGCTCTCGGGGCAGGGAGAGCGCCCCTCACTGGCGTGAGGGGCTCGGATCATTCCGGATTCGTCGAATCCGATGCAGCCGAGGGCGGCTGCGGCCAATTTCAGAGAATGCAGCCGGGGGCGGGGGTGGTGCATGAGTTTCAGGTCCATGCGCTGCGCCACCCGCAACTCCGGTCGCAGGGTGCGCTCCCTGACGGTCGCGGCTCTGATCGGAATGCAGCCGGGAGCGGCTGCGGTCCACACGTAGCCGAGGGCGGCCGGCGCGAATCGAGCCCGCGTGTCCTCACGCGGGTCTTCTTTGCATCGACGGAAAACCCGCCTGAGGACAGGCGGGCTCATTCAGCCGGGGGCGGCTGTCTCTCCGTACGACAATGCAGCCGAGGGCGGCCGGCGCGAATCGAGCCCGCGTGTCCTCACGCGGGTCTCTTCGGCATCGACGGAAAACCCGCCTGAGGACAGGCGGGCTCACTCAGCCGGGGGCGGCTGGCTCTCCGTCTGAGAATGCAGCCGAGGGCGGCTGCGGTCCACATTCAGCATTCAGCACTCGGCATTCAGCATTCGGCATTCAGCACTCGGCATTCAGCACTCAGCATTCGGCATTCAGCATTCTGCATTCTGCATTCAGCATTCGGCCCTACTCTTCCTCCTCCTCCTTCGGCTTGTGCGCGGCCATGATCTGCTGC
>CAZHIE010000053.1:18886-24045 GCA_964532435.1 uncultured Planctomycetales bacterium | reverse complement strand
AGCCGCGAGCGTCAGCGAGCGCGTCTGATCCGAGCCGCGAGCGTCAGCGAGCGCGTCTGATCCGAGCCGCGAGCGTCAGCGAGCGCGACGTCCGGCGTCGAATTGGGCGAATCAGCGCGCAGGCCTGCGCGCTCTTTCGCCCGCAACCCACTCCGCACGCTTCGCTCGCTTACGCTCGCGGCTCCGATCGATCGCTCGCGCCCGCTTACGCTCGCGATGTCGATCGAACGCGCGCGCTCACGCGCCTAGCGGTCATGCGCGAGCGATAGCATCGTGATGTCGTCGTCCGGGCCCGCGGGCCCGCAATGCGAATCCACCTGCGCCAGCAGCAGATCCAGCGCGGCGTGACGCGGCTCGCGCACGCACAGCAACGCCTCGCGCAATCGCGCGCCCCCGAAGATCTCATCCCCGCAGCGCGCGTCCGTCAGACCGTCCGTGTACAGCAGCAGGTGATCCCCCGCCGCAAACGGCACGCGCACCTGCTCCCAACCATGCATCGCCGGATCGCCGCAAGCCCAGAAGCCGGTGGACTCCAGCTCGACCAGCCGCCCCTCTTTCGAGACGAGCAGCGCCGGCGGATGTCCCGCGCTGACGTACTCGACCTGCGGCGGGTCGCCGAACACACGCGCGCAAACCGCCGTCACATAGCGCGACGTGCCCAGGCCGCGCAGACCGGACGCGATCCGCCCCAGCACGGCGGCCGGTTCGTAGGCGTCGGCGTGCGCGCTGTGGAACGCCGCCTTCACCATCCCGCTGATCATCGCCGCGGGCACGCCGTGCCCCGAGACATCGGCCATCAGCACCGTCGCAGCCCCCGGCCCGATCTCCGCAAAATCGAAAAAGTCGCCGCCCAGCGAAGCGTGCGGCCGGTAGCGCGCATGCACGTCGAAGCCGCCGGGCCGCGCCGGCACCACCGGCAGCAAGCCCTGCTGAAACGCGCGCGCCTCGGCCAGGTTGCGTTCGAGGCTGGCGGTGTGGCGGCGCTCCTCGATCCGCAAATCGCGCAGCTCGAAGCAGCGCGCCACGATCGTCTGAAGCACCTGCCGATCGAACGGCTTCTGTATGAAGAAGAACGCCTTGGCGCGGATCGTCTCGACCAGCTCGGCATGCAGGTCGCCGCGCTCCGTGCTGCCCGTGACGAAGATTACGTCGACGTGCGGCAGGCGCGACTTCAGCCGCTCCAGGACGTCGAACCCGCTGATGCCCGGCATCTGCACGTCGAGCAGCACGAGATCCGGCCCGAACCGCAGCGCCAGATCGAGCGCTTCCTCCGGTCGCGCGGTCGACTCCAGCGTGTAGTCCTGCTCCAGCACGCGCCGCGCCGTGCGCAGCATGAGCGGGTCGTCATCCACAATCATCACGCGCCGCGAATGCGTCATGCCACTCCCTCCCGCCCGCCGGCCGAACCCGCCCCGCCGCCGCGCGCGGCGCCGCGCCCCGCCAGCGTCCGCGCCGTGTCGTCCAGCGGCAAGCGCAGCGTCACGCAGGTGCCCCGGCCGGGCTGGCTGTCGAAACTCATTTCTCCGCGGATTTCCCATATGATCGACCGGCAGACCGAAAGGCCCAGCCCGCTTCCGCCCGACTTGGTCGTAAAGAACGGCTCCTGAATTCGCGCCAGATCGGCTGTCGCAATCCCCTGCCCGGTGTCCTCGATCTGCACGCGCAGCTCGTGATTCTCGCGCCGCGCCCGGATGAGCAGCCTGCCGCCCGTCGGCATCGCGTCGCGCGCGTTCGTCACCAGGTTGAGGAATAGCTGCTCCAGGTCGGTCTGGCTCGCGCGCAGCGGCGGCAGCCCGGCCGGCACGTCCAGCTCCACGCGAATGCCGCAGCGTTTCAGGCTCTCCTCCAGCACCGCCAGCGTCGGCTCCACGGCGCGGGCGAGGTCGCCCGAAAGCACCTTGACCCCGCCGCGCGCAATGCTAAGCATCCCCCAGAAAATCCGCCGGCACACCTGCACGGCCTGCTCGATCTGCCGCAGATCGGCGATCAGCGTCTCGCGCTCGATACGGCCCGACTGCGCGTCTTCGAGCGTCTGCTGCACCATCGGCAGCACGGCCCCGAGCGCGTTGTTCACGTCGTGCGACACGCCCCGCGCCAGCGTCGCGATCAGGTTCTTCCGCTCGGCTTCGAGCACGCGATCCTGGAAGAACGCCAGACGCAGGTATTGCATCGCGACGGAAATCTGCGGCGTGAACTGATGCAGCAAGCCGGCCTCGTATTCGCCCAGCACGCCGCTGCGAAGCGCCGCGACCTTCAGCACGCCGATCACGCCGCCGTGCGTGACGATCGGCGCGACCAGCATGTATGCCTCGCGCGGCAGCGACGGATCGCCCGGCTCGTCGGCGCGGTTGTAGTCGAGCGCGGCGGCGATCGCCTCCGTCTCCGATCCGTCGAGCGCCGCCCACTGCTCGCCCGCGCGCTCGAAGCGGCGGATGCGCGCGTCGCCCAGACGCCGGCGCAGTCCTTCCGCCAGCGGGATTTTCAGCCCGATGCGGCGGCTGCGAACTTTCGTGTATGAGATGCGCTCGGCCTGCACCTCCAGGTATTCGCCCCGTGCGTCGGTCATCAGCAGCGCCGCCGAGTGATCGCACCCGGTGAGCGACGCAAGCCCCTGCAGAATCTGGTAAAAAAGGTCGCTCGGGCGAAGCTGCTCCATGATGCGGCGATCGTTGCGGGCCCGCACTTCGAGCACACGCTCGTGATCGATCCGCCGCAGCAACTCCTCGGCCATCCCCTCGATCCGCCCCAGCGCCGCCCGGGCCTCCCGGTCGCGAATCGCCCCGCTCTCGCGCAGCGCGATCAGCCCCCACGACCGCCCGCGCCGCCGCACCGGAACGAGCACCAGCGCATCCGGCAGCGCCGGGCGCTCGCCGCGCAGAAACGCATGCAGCAACGTTGCGTCCCACTCCGCCGCCGGCCGGCTCGTCCAGGCCACGTCGCAGCGATCGCCGCCGGAAATAAGGTGCGCCGCGCAGACGTCGCCCCGGCCGAGGTAATCGCGCGCAGCGCGGGCCGCCACACGCAACACGCCGACCGGATCCCTCACCTGCTCCAGCCGAGTCGTCGTGTCGCGAAGCAACCGAAACAGGGCCAGCTCGCGGTTCGGCGCGATCATCGCCCCCCATGATACGCGGCGGTTCCCCCCGGCGGCAGCCCCGGCGGCGTTGACGCGGCCTCGGCCGCGGGATTATCTACGCGCGAGACGCTCGCGGCGCTCGGCGCGCCGCCGGGCCAGCGCAGTCCCGACGACCTCGGCGGCCGGCGATGCTCCGTTTTCTCTCACAGTTTGCCGCACGCCAGTATGGTCGCGCACGCTCCTCGCGCCGGCTCCTTTGGTATGTCGCCGCTTCGGCCGTTCTCCTCGTCGTCTCGCTCGCACTTCCGATGCTTTATCCCAAGCGCGGCTTCGCCGCCGCCGCCGCCACGGGCCGCGAAATGCTCGACCCTGCCCGCGGAACGGCCGAAACCGCCACCGCGCTGCGCGACTGGGAGCGCCGCACCGGCGCAATTTGGAAGGACCAGCGGGCCGCGTTCGGCCAATACCTGCTCGACAACACCTCGCTGCGCGAGCGCAGCACGCGGCTGATGCTCACGCGCGCCGTCGGCGTCGACTTCGGCGACCGCACAGACGATTGGGAACGCTGGGACAAGTCGCGCCGCGCGATCGCCCGCGGCCAGCAGCCCGACACGCCCCGCTCGCAGCGCGTCCGGTTCGACCCGCTCTGGAGCGCGCCCATCGGCTTGACCGCGTGGTTCACCACGATCATCCCGCTCGACGGCACAATCTATGTCGCGTCGCTCGGGGCGGAGTTCGACGCGCGCGGCGACGCGGCCGACGGCCTCGTCCGTGTCGACGGGCGCACGGGCGAATCGGCGCTCGTCTTCTCGCCGCCCGACGCGCCCCCGCGCGACGTGATCGGCATCGCGGCGGCCGGCGACGGCCTGTTTGTCGCCTGCTACAACGGATTCGTCTACCGGCTCGGCCCCGACGGCGACGTGCAGTGGAAAATGCACGTCGCGTCCGCGGTGGTCGGGCCGCCCGTGGCGCTCGACTTCAACCGCGACAACCAGATCGACGTGGTCGTGCTGACGCGCGCGGGCAAGGTCGTCGCGCTGAGCGGCACGACCGGCAAGACCGTCTGGGTCCGCACCGCCGGCTCGCGCGCTGACGAGCGCTCCGCGCCGGAGCAGCTCGGCGCCACGATCGCCGCCGGCGAAGTCTCCGGCGGCGCCGGCCCGGAACTGGTCTGCACAACCGCGGGCGGCGAAGTGACCATTTTCAGCGCCCTGGGCGGAGACCTGCGCGCCCGCAGCACGCTGCCC
The DNA here is from genome assembly GCA_964532435.1 of uncultured Planctomycetales bacterium. GTDB lineage: Bacteria > Planctomycetota > Phycisphaerae > UBA1845 > Fen-1342 > CAZHIE01. The sequence goes on along the minus strand of CAZHIE010000053.1, from coordinate 19,722 downwards.
GGCGGCTCGCTCGCCGGCGCGTTTGTGCGCGATCGCACCGACAGCGGCGGCCCGACCGCGTACCTCGGCGATCGATTTGCGAATGTCTGGTCGGTGATGGAGAGCGGGGCCAAGCTCGACGTGCTGCGGGCCGGCGAGGTCGCGGTGCGCGAATCCGACACGTTCGTCGCCGCGCTCCGCACGATGGGAAACCTCAACGGCACGCTCTCGCTGCTGGCGACGATTTCCGGCGCCGAGCCCGACGCATCCGGCGCGGCCGCTTTCGGCCCGCTCGGCATGGAATGGCGCCGCCCGATTCCCGGCGCGATCTGGGCTACGCCGGCCGTCGCCAACCTCAACGACGACCGCGCCAGCGAGCTGGTCTTCGTCGCCAATCAGCCGGACCAGGCCGGTCGCGAAGTCGGCGTAATCCTGATCGTCTCGCGCAGCGGGCACGTGCTGCTGACGCGCGCGTTGCCGGCCCCTGTCGCGTGTTCGCCGGTCGTCGCGGACGTGAACGGCGACGATCGGCTCGAGCTGCTCGTCGCCGACCAGGCCGGCACGCTGCACTGCTTCGCGACTGACGGCATCGGGCCGGTGGAGTGGGGCCTGATGTGCGGCGACAGCGCCAACACCCGCAATGTGACCAATGCGTACGCCTGGGGCCAGACGCGCTTCGGCCTGCAACGCGCCTGGCGGCCGCGGTGAGACTGGCGTGGTGGCCGCGCTGAAACGCGCATGGCCGCCTCGCTGAAACGCGCATGGCAGCCTCGCTGAAACGCGCATGGCCGCCGCGCTGAAGCGCGCATGGCCGCCGCGGCGAAGCGCGCGTGTCTTTTCTCTCCGCCCGGCAGGGC
>CAZHIE010000053.1:5284-18786 GCA_964532435.1 uncultured Planctomycetales bacterium | reverse complement strand
CGCGCATGGCCGCCGCGGCGAAGCGCGCGTGTCTTTTCTCTCCGCCCGGCAGGGCGCACGATGGTTGCCAGGGGCTTCAGCCCCTGGAACGTGCCGGCGCCTTTCCTCTCTCTTTGTCTTTCGCCCGGCAGGGCGCGCGAGGCCGGTTAAAGGTGCGCTCGTCCGCCCTGCCGGACGGAGAGAGGAAGAGAGAGGAGGCGCGCCCGGATCCAGGCGTTGAAACGCCTGGCAACCATCGTGCGCCCTGACGGGCGAAGACGGCGATGTTCAGCACATCCACTCCGGCGCCATTCTCGCGCGGCACGCGCCCCGGGCGCAACGCTCGCGCACTGTGTCCCATGCGGCCCCGCGACTAAGATTCCCCGCATGGATGCAGTCGTCACGCAGGGCCTCGCGAAGCGATACGGCGCGGTCGAGGTGCTTCACGGAATCGATCTCGTCGTGCCGCGGGCGAGCCTCTTTGGCTTCCTCGGTCCGAACGGCGCGGGAAAGAGCACGACAATCCGGATTCTCGTAGGGCTCCTCCGGGCCACCGCCGGCGCCGCCGCCATCTTCGGCCAGGACGTCTGGCGGGCCGGGCCGCTCGTCCGCCGCGAGATCGGCTACCTGCCCGGCGATCCGCGCTTCTACGGCCAGCTCACCGGCCGCTCCACGATCCGTTTCTTCGCCGCGGCGCGCGGGCTGCGCGACGAACGCGAATGGCGGCGCCTGGTCGACGCCTTCGACCTCGAAATCGACAAACGCGTGCGCGCCTATTCCAGCGGCATGAAGCAGAAGCTCGGGCTGATCCTCGCAATGATGCACAAGCCGCGCCTGCTGATCCTCGACGAGCCGACCACCGGGCTCGATCCGCTCGTCCGGCAAACGCTCGCCGACGAGCTGCGCGCCGCGGCCGCCGACGGCCGCACCGTCCTCTTTTCCAGCCACACGCTTTCCGAAGTCGAGGAATTGTGCGACCGCGTGGCGATCCTTCGCGACGGCCGGATTATCGAGCAGGATCGCATCGAAGCGCTCGTCGGGCGCAGCATTCGGCACGTCGAGGCGCTGATCGCGCGTGCGGCGCTGGCTGTGCATCCCCCCCCGCCGGGGCTGCGCGTCGCGCGGCACGTCGACGGGCGGGTGGAAGGTACGTGGACCGGTTCGCTGGAACCGCTCATGACGTGGCTCGCGGCGTGCGCCCCGCGCGACGTCGTGATCGCGCCGCCGCGGCTGGAGGATCTGTTCCTGGCGTATTACTCGAACGGCGCGCCGGGGGAGCGGAAATGAACCGGGCGGTTTTTCTCAAAGCGCTGCGCGACAGCCTCTTGCTGCTGCTCATCATCACGCTCGTCGTAACCGCGTGGGAGGTCATCTTTCTCAGCGCGATTCACGACATCAGCCCCGACCTCGGCGGCCAGCTTCTGAAGCTGAAATCGGCGCAGCGCTTCCTGCGGCTGTTCATCGGCGCCGACTTCGCCGACAACATCAGCGCCACCTCGCTCGTGACGATCGGATTCGCGCATCCGTTGTTGCTCGCGCTGACGTGGACGCTGATTCTGACGATCTGCACGCGCGTCATCGTGGGCGAAATCGATCGCGGAACGGCCGACATGCTGCTGGCGCTGCCGGTCTCGCGCGCGTCGCACTACGTCAGCGTCACGTGCGCGTGGCTGGTCGCCTGCGCCCCGGTCAGCTACGCGCCCCTCTTGGGGCTGGCGATCGGCATCCGCTGGTTCCCGCTTACGCACCTTTTCCCCGGCGAAGCGCTGGACTTCCCGCGGCTGGCGCTGCTTCCCCCAAATCTCGCGGCGATGTTCATCGCGGTGGGCGGCGTGTCGATGCTCGTTTCGAGTTTCTTCTCGCGGCGAGGAGCGGCGATCGGCGTGCTGCTGGCCGGGCTGCTCGGCTCGGTGCTGCTTCAGTTTCTCGGGCAGATTTCGGAAGGCGCGCGGCAGATCGCGTCCATCGGCGTATTGGCGTATTACCGCCCGCTGCCGGTCGTGCGCACGGGGGAAGCGCCGTGGCGCGACATCGCCATTCTGCTCATCGTCGGGCTAGTTGCGTGGCTGGGCGGCTTGGCGCGATACGTGCGGCGCGATATTCCGTCGTCGACGTGACGGCGAACCGGCACGTCGCTGCGGAACGGGTTTCGCGGCCTTCGCGACAATCGCGCTCGGCGCGAAGCACCCAGGCGGCCGATAACAACAACCGGGGTTGTTGCGTCGCCGCGGTTTCGGAGAAGATTCCGACGTCAGGCGGCCTAGCGGCCCGTGACGGCGAGATCGTCGAGTTCGGTGATGACGTGGATCATTGCGTCAGCGCCTTTCAGCTTGTGACCTGGTCGATGAAGAGAGAAACGAAGCGAAGGACGCGCTCGAGTGCCGCTAGAATGTCCACCATGGCAAGCTCCGGTTGTGAGATGTCCGTTGCCTTTGCAGCGCATGAGCGAGCGCAGACTTGGGGGCGAAGCACTCGCTCCGCCAGAACGCACCACGCCTCCCAGCCCAACAAAGATGTGGAGGGCGCGGGAAGCCCGGCGTGGTGTCCCTTGGTTTTTCTGCGGACAGAAGGAACTACTCGCTCGATCTGTCACAATGTGCCCATAAAAACTGATTTGTCAAGCGACAATCGCCGTTCATTTGGGAATTTTTGGGGACGCCCGCGGCCGCCAATCTCCTAAGTGCCTTGCATGAAGCACATTACGCAAAATTGCACTTGCGAGACCGGCGGAACCCCCGCCGAGACGCGAATTCGAACGCGGCGGCTGCGCGTCTGCGATGCCTGCGGAGAGATTCGCGCGCGCCCGCGCGAGGCCGCCGACGGCGAAGCCGGCGCGTCGGTCGCCGCCCTCGCGCACCTCGCGCCGAATGGGATTCTCCGCGATCGCTACCGACTCATCGACGTGCTCGGGCAGGGCGCGCACGGCGTAACGTGGTTCGCCGAACACGTCTTTCTCAGCCACCCCTGCGTGGTGAAATTCCTCTCGCAGATTTCCGCGGATTCCGCCGACCCGGCGGGCACGCGGCTGCGGGCCGAGGCGCGCGCGGGCTTTCAGGTCACCGATCCCTGTGTCGTTCGCGTGCTCGATTGCGACATGGTCGGCCGAACGTGGTACTTCGTCATGGAGTACGTCGACGGCGCGCCGCTGAGCGACGGAATCGACGCGGGCTTGCGATTGCCGTGGCAGCAGGTCTTGCGGATCGCGCTCGACGCGGCGCAGGGGCTTGCCGCGATTCATCGCGTCAATTTGGTCCATCGCGACATCAAGCCCGCCAACCTCCTGCTCGGCGCCGACGGGCGCGTCCGCATCGCCGACCTGGGCGTTGCGGCCGTCGTCAGCGACTCGGCGGGATCGTCTCCCACCAGTGCGCTGGGTTCGGGAATGACCGGCACGCTCGCCTATGCGGCGCCGGAGGTTTTCGTGACGGGTGCAGAGGTGGGGCCGGCGAGCGACCTGTACTCGCTCGGCGTCACGCTCTATCAGCTTCTCACCGGCCGGCTTCCATACGCATCCGAAGGCGTCTTTGCGCGCCTGATCGATTCGCAGTGCCGCGCGGCGGAATGGCCGGCCGAATGCCGCGACGACGCACCCGGCTGGCTCACCGGCGCGATCCTGCGACTGCTGTCGATCGACCCGGCCAAGCGGTTCGAATCGCCGCAGCAACTCGGCGATTATCTTCGCCAGCATTCCGCCCAACCTCAGCCACATCCGCCCGCCGCAGCGCCTGCGGGCGATCAGTTGCGGCCGCGCGGCGTGGGCGTGCTCGCATTCGAGAACGAAGGCGACGGTCCGGCGGACGATTGGATCGGATTGGCGCTCGCCGGCTCGCTGGCGCGCAGCCTGGCGCGGCGCGCCGGCGTCTACGTCGCCGACCCGGAGTCGCTGGCGCCGCTTGTGGCGCAGGGCCGGCCGCGGCTGGCGATACTGCGCGGCCTGAGCGCGGAGGAGATGCAGCGCCGCCGGTTGCTGGAGGCCGGGCGCGTCGTCGGCGCGGAGACGATGATCACCGGGCGGTTTCTTCGCCGCGCGCAGTCGCTCCGCGTGACGATCGACTTTCTGCGAAACGACGCCGCGCCGGCGCCGATTCACGTCGAAGCGCCGCTCGCGCGGCTCAGCGACGTCGACGCGACCTTGCTCGAAGGCGTTCTCGACCGGCTCGGCCTGGGCGCGGCCACGCCCGCCGCGGCGGCCGACATTCCGGCGATCGTACCCGCGGCGCAGGAGCAGTTCGCCCGCGCCAAGCAGGCGTTCTTGCGCGGCGAATACGAGACCGCGATCGAGCACGCCGGGCAGGCGCTGGCCCTCGACCGCGACTTTGCCGAGGCCATCGGCTGCGTAGGCGTCTGCCACGCGCGGCTCGGGCGATACGAGGACGCGGAGCGCTGTTACGGCGACGAGGAAATTCTCGGCCGGCGGCGCGGAGACCTGCGCAGCGTCGTCGAGGCGCAGGCGAATCGCGGCGTGATGAACTATTTCCGCGGACGGTACGAGGCCGCATGTGAGGATTACCGCGGCGCGGCCGAGCTGGCCCGGCAGGCCGGGTTGGCGACCGAGCTCGCGCAGATCCACAATAACCTCGGCTTCGTGCTGTTCCGGCTGGGGCAGCCGCAGGAGGCCGAGCAGTCGTTTCTGCACGCCATCGAAACACACCGCGCCAACGGCGCGCTGATCTCCCTCATCGGCCCGTTCAACGGCGTCGGCAACGTGCTGCTCGAACAGGGACGGCTGGAGGAAGCGGCCGAGTATTATCGCCGCGCGCTGGCGCTGGCCCGAGAGGTCGGCGATCGGGCGAACATCGGCGCGTCGCACATGCATCTGGGTCGCTGCGCGGCGCTGGCCGGCCGATTCGCCGATGCAAAAAACGAGTTCGCCGTCGCGTTCAACGCGCTCGAAGATACGCGCTTCTGGAACGGCCTGGCGCGCGTGTACGAATACGTCGCCGACATGAACCTTCAGCTCGGCGACCTCGAAGAGGCCGTCCGTTGCGCCGACGAACGCCTGAAGCTCGCGCAACGGCACGCAAATCAGCGCACCGAATCGGCGGCCCTCGCGCAAAAGGGCGAGGCGCTCCGCCGCCTCGGCCGCGACGAGGAAGCGCGGCAATGCCTGGCACGCGCCGAGCGCTGCGACGCGGCGACGGCCGCGCCGGCGGGAGTAGAGCGAGCGGCCGGCTGAACCGGCGCTCGGCAGGAAGCAGGAGCAAGCGATGTGGCCGATTCTGGCAGCGGCATGCGGCATCCTTGGGCTGGCAGCCATCGGGCTGGCGACGGCGCTGCTGCGCTCGCGCCGGGCGCTGCGCCGGGCGCGAGTCGAAACCGCGGCCGTTCATGCCGCGGCGCAGCGGTCGGACCGCGACTCGCAGCGCAACGCGGCGATTCTCGGCAGCGCGCTCGACGGATTCTTCGTGCTGGACGAGCAATACCGCTTTCGCGAAGCCAACGACGCCTTCTGCCGCATGTTGGGCTACAGCGCCGCGGAGCTGGGGCGCATCCGCATGTCCGACCTGGAGGTGACGCGCCCGGCCTCGCGGGCCCCCTCCGCCCATCTGCGCACCGGGCTGAACTACATCTCGACGGCGCACCGGCACAAGGACGGGCGCATCGTTCAGCTCGAAACCTGCATCAACGTGCTGCGCGACGGGTCGCAGAAGATCCTCGTCGGCTTCGCGCGCGACGTGACCGAGCGCTGCCGCGCCGAGGAGGCGCTGCGGCACAGCGAAAAGCAGTACCGCGATCTGGTCGAGACGTCGCACGACCTGATCTGGGCGATCGACACCGACTGTCGCTGGACGTTCGTCAACAACGCGGCCCGGCGCATCTACGGCTGCGCGCCCGAAGAGCTGATCGGCCGGCCCATCGCCGAGGTGTTCGCGCCGCAGCGCGCCGCCGACGAGCTGGCCGTCTTCCACGAGATCCTGCGCGGCACCGAGCGCTTTCAACACGAGACCGTGCAGGTGCGCCGCGACGGCCGGCCGGTCGTGCTGAGCCTTAACGCCATTCCCGTGTACGACGACGCGCGCAACATCATCGGCGCGACCGGCACCGCCGCCGACGTGACCGAGCAGAAAGTCAGCGAAGAGCGCATGCGCGCCGCCAACGAACGCTTTCGCACGCTGGTCGAGCGCATGCCGCTGGGCTATTGCGTCTGGGATCGCGAGGGCCGCATCTCCGACTGGAACCCCGCCGCCGCGGAAATCTTCGGCTGGCCCCGAGCCGACGCCCTCGGCCGCCGCCTCTCCGACCTGGCGATCGCGGCCGAGTCGCGCGGCCGATTCGCCGATGCCGCGGCGCGCCTCTGGAGCAGCGGCGCGCCGGGAGCGTTCGTGATGCCCGGGCAGCGGCGCGACGACGCGCCGATCCAATGCGAGTGGTTCAACACCGTCGTGCATGACGGCGGCGGGCTCGACGGCGGCGCCGGTTCGCTCGCGGCGTCGATCATCCGCGACGTATCGGAGCGCGAGCGGCTGGAGGCGGCCCTGCGCCAGTCCCAGAAGCTCGAGGCGCTGGGCGTGCTCGCCGGCGGAATCGCCCATGATTTCAATAACCTCCTCGTCGGCATGCTCGGCAACGCCGCGCTCGCGCTCGACGGCGCCGACGACGCGGCCACCGTGCGGCGGCACGTCGAAAAGGTCGTGACGGGCTGCCGCCGCGCCGCCGAACTCACGAATCGCATGCTCGCATATGCCGGCCGCTCCACCTGCGAGCCGCGCGCCATCGACCTCAACGCCGTCGTGCGTGAAGTGACCGACCTGGCGGGCAGCTCGATCCCCGACGGCGTGGCGCTGGAGCTCGACCTGACGGATGAGTTGCCGCCCGTCGTGGGCGATCCCGTTCAGACGCAGCAGATCGCGATGAACCTGGTGATCAACGCGGCCGAGGCGATCGGTCAGGCGCCGGGGCGGATCCGCGTGGAAACCCGCAGCGCGACGCTTTCGCGGCGCGAGGAAGGCAGCGCGCGCGGGTTCTCGCTCACGCCGCCCACGCGCGACGGCGATCGCTACGCCATCGAGTACGGCGCGCATGCGCCGGGCGAATATGTAACCATCGCGGTCGACGACACCGGTTGCGGCATGTCGCCCGAAACGCTCGGCCGCATGTTCGAGCCGTTCTTCACGACGAAATTCACGGGGCGCGGGCTCGGACTCTCGGCGATGCTGGGAATCGTCCGCGCCCACAGCGGCCGCATCACCGTGTCGAGCCGCGAAGGGCACGGCACGCGGATCACCGTCGCGCTGCCGATTGGCGCGGCCCAGCGCGCGCCGTCGGGCTGTGCCGAGGCTGCGCCCGACGCACAAGCGGACCGGCCGGCGACGCTCGACGGGCGCGGCGCCGGCCTGACGGCGCCGGCCCGCCCGATCGATGCGCCCGAGCCGCTCGCCGCGTCCACGGTGCTTGTCATCGACGATGAAGAGGACATCCGCGACGTGGTCCAGGCGATTCTGCGGGCCCGCGGCGTGCAGGTGCTTCTGGCCGAAAGCGGCCGGCGCGGCGTCGAATTGTTTCGCGAGCACGCCGCGCGGGTCGATGCAGTGCTGCTCGACATTCAGATGCCGGGCATGACCGGCGGGGCCGTGCTGGAGGAATTGCGCGCCCTTCGGCCGGACGTGCGCGTGATTCTGTCGAGCGGCCTGAGCGATCCGCCGGCGGCGCCGCGGCTGGGAAGTCGTGTGACGTTTCTGCGCAAGCCGTTTACCGCGAGCGCGCTGCTGGAGCGCGTGGGATTGCGTCCGATCCGAGCCGCGAGCGTAAGCGAGCGCGTCCGATCCGAGCCGCGAGCGTAAGCAAGCGCGTCCGATCCTCCCCTCAAACCGCCGCCACCGCCTCCTCCTCGCGCACGAGCGAGTACCCGTCGCCGTTCACGTCCACCACCACGCGATCGCCGGGTCGAAAGTCCCCCGCCAGAATGCGCCGCGCCAGCGGGTTCTCGATCTGCTGCTGAACCAATCGCTTGAGCGGACGCGCGCCGTACACCGCGTCGTACCCGTCGCGGGCCAGTCGGTCCTTCGCCGCGTCCGTCAGGACAAGGTCGATCCCGCCCGCCGCGCCGCTCGAAGTCGAGTCCGCGCCGCCGCGCAGCCCAACCCCCGCCAGCCGCCGCTGCAGGATCGCCACCTGCCGATCGACGATGCCGCGCAGGTGCTCGCGACCCAACCGGTGGAAAATGATCGTCTCGTCGATGCGGTTGAGAAACTCCGGCCGGAAGTGCCGCTTCAGGTCGTCCTTGACGCGCGCTTCGATCTCGACGTCGCCCGCGCCCGCCTCCGACAGCTTCTGAATCCACTCGCTTCCGACGTTGCTCGTCATCGCGACGATCGTGTTGCGGAAGTCGACCGTCCGGCCGTGCCCATCCGTCAGCCGCCCGTCGTCGAGCACCTGCAAGAGCACGTTGAACACGTCGCGGTGCGCCTTCTCGATCTCGTCGAGCAGAATGACGCTGTAAGGCCGGCGATGCACGGCCTCGGTCAGCCGGCCGCCCTCCTCGTATCCGACGTATCCGGGCGGCGCGCCGATCAATCGCGCGACGGAATGCTGCTCCATGAACTCGCTCATGTCGATGCGGATGAACGCTGCCTCGTCGTCGAAGAGAAACTCCGCCAGCGCTTTGCACAGCTCGGTTTTGCCGACGCCCGTGGGCCCGAGAAACAGGAAGCTGCCGATCGGGCGATTCGGATCGCCCAGGCCGGCGCGGCTGCGGCGCACCGCGTCGGCGACGGCCCGCACGGCCTCGTCCTGCCCGACGACGCGCGCGTGCAGCGCCTCCTCCATGCGGATGAGCTTCTCGCGCTCCCCCTCCATCAGGCGCGACACGGGAATGCCCGACCACTTGGCCACGACTTCGGCCACTTCGTCCGCCGTAACTTCCTCGCGCAGCAGCCCGCCCCCCGCCGCGTGCAGCTCGGACAGCTTGCGCTCGCGCTCGCGCAGCTCGCGTTCGAGCTGCGGCAGGTCGCCGTAGCGCATCCGCGCGGCCGCTTCGAGGTCGCCGCGTCGCTGCGCGGCGTCGAGCTCGGTCTGGGCCGAGTCGATGCGCTGCTTGAGCGCCTTGATCGCGTCGATGACCTGCTTCTCGTTCTGCCACTGGGCCGTCAGGCGCGCGTCGCTTTCCTTAAGGTCGGCCAGCTCGCGATCGACGCCCTCCAGCCGCCGCCGGCTGGCGTCGTCCTTTTCCTTGCGGAGCGCTTCGCGCTCGATCTGAAGCTGGAGAATCCGGCGGCGCAGCTCGTCCAGCTCGCTAGGCAGACTGTCGTTCTCGATGCGCAGGCGGCTGGCGGCCTCGTCGATCAGGTCGATCGCCTTGTCGGGCAAATGGCGATCGGTGATGTAGCGATGGCTGAGCGTCGCGGCCGCGACGAGCGCGGCGTCCTGAATGCGCACGCCGTGGTGCGCGTCGTAGCGCGGCTTGAGCCCGCGCAGAATCGCGATCGTGTCCTCGACCGTCGGCTCGCCCACGTAGACCGGCTGAAAGCGGCGCTCCAGCGCCTTGTCCTTCTCCAGATTCTTGCGGTATTCGTCGATCGTCGTCGCGCCGATGCAGCGCAGCTCGCCGCGGGCCAGCGCGGGCTTGAGCAGATTCCCCGCGTCCGGCGAGCCCTCGGTCTTCCCCGCACCGACGATCGTGTGCAGCTCGTCGATGAACAGGATCACTTCGCCGTTCGACTCGGCCACGGCGCGCATCACCGCCTTGAGGCGTTCCTCGAACTCGCCGCGGTACTTCGCCCCCGCGATCAGCGCCCCCATGTCGAGCGCGACGAGACGCTTGTTTTTCAGCGCCTCGGGCACGTCGCCCGCCAGAATGCGCTGCGCCAGCCCTTCGACAATCGCCGTCTTTCCGACGCCCGCTTCGCCGATCAACACCGGGTTGTTCTTCGTGCGCCGCGCCAAAACCTGCATGCACCGGCGGATTTCCTCGTCGCGGCCGACCACCGGATCCAGCTTCCCCTGCCGCGCCATCTCGACCAGGTCGCGGCCGTAGCGCTGCAACGCGGCGTAGGTGCTCTCCGGATCTTGCGACGAGATCGGCGCGCTGCCGCGCACTTCCTTGAGCGCCGCGAGAATGTCGTCGCGCCGCGCCGCGTTGACGGACAGGATCTCCCGCGCCTCGCTCTTGACCTCCGTCAGCGCGAGCAGCAGGTGCTCGGTGCTGACGTACTGGTCCTTCATCCGCGCAGCCTCTTTGCGGGCCTGATCGAGCACGGACAGGAAGTCGCGCGACGGCGAGAGCGAGCCGCCGCTGACTTTGGGCAGCCGCCGCAATTCGGACTCGGCCATCGCGCGAACCTGCGCCACCGGCACGCCCGCCTTGTCGAGCAACGGGACGACGATGCCGCCCTCGGCCCCGTCGCCGCCCATGCCGCCGGCTGGCGCAAGCATCGCCGCCAGCAGGTGCAATGGCGTCAACTCCGGGTGGCCGGAATTCTGCGCGAGTTGCTGCGCCGCCTGAATCGCCTCGCCTGACTTGATCGTGAACTTGTCCATTTGCATGTCATCGCTCCGCGTGCAGCGAGCCCGGTCCGGTGTTCCGGCAGCACCGGCCAGAGGCCGATTTTCCCCCAGATAACCCAGCACCACGCCGGCTACACCGGCCGGAAGCGGTGTTTACAGCTATCTACCGGCTTCCAGCGGGTTTTCCGGTAGCACCGGCCAGAGGCCGATGCTCCCCGAGATACTCCAGCACCGGGCGTTCCAGTTTCGCGGCCGGTACAACGCCATGATTGATAGTAGTTTAGGAAGTGTTTGACGCTTGGCGAGGCTGCCATGTTGACAGCGCGGGCCGGCGAAAACCGGCACGCCGCGCGATCGGGCGGACGTCACGGGCCCAGCAGCAACCGTACAAAGCCGTCGATGTCCCCTGCGTCGACTGCGCCGTCCTCGTTCACATCGCCGGCACAGAGGAAGTCGCACGCAAACGTATCCCGCCACGCCGCCGGATCAAGCAGCGCGAGCACGAACGCATCGATGTCGGCATTGTCGAGCGCCCCGTCGCAATTCGCGTCGCCCGCTCGCGCCCCCTCGCACGGATCGGCCACGGGGCCGGTAAGCTGAAACGCGACGACGGCGTTCGCCGAGATCGGGTCGCCGTCGTCGACGACGCCCAGCAGCGCAAAGCCGCCGCCGGCCAGCGCGGGGCCGAGCGCAAGCCCCTCCATGTTGTTCACGCCGCCGCTCCAGAGCAGCCGCTTGGCCGCCAGCGTAACGCCGGGATCGGGCAAATGGTCGAACGTGCGCACGTCCGTCGCGCTCGATAGCGTCACCTCGTAGATCCGATTCTGGAACGGCGGAAACGCAAACGCGAACGATCGTTCTAGCACGAGCAGACGCCGGCTGGGCAGCCAGACCAGGTCGGAGACGCCGCTGCGCGCATCCGTGACGGCGAGGCCGTGCAGCGGCTGCGTCAGATACGCATACTGCGGACCGGGAAGGTACTCGTCGCCGCTTCGCTCAAAGCGAAGCAGCCGCACGAGCGTGCCCTGCGTCGCCGTGGAGCGCGGACCGTCGGAGAGAAGCGCCTCTTCATTCGCGGTCCACAGCGCAGCGCCGCCGTCGAACCGCGACAGCGACTCAAAGCCGAAATTGTCGCGTCGCTCGGCGAAGATCGACGGCGTGGCCAGCGTCCGCAATCGGGCGCCCGTTGTCAGGTCAAACTCGTGGGCCGCCGGCGTGCCCTCTTCGCTCAGCCACACGGTCGCGCCGCCCGCATCGGCGCGGGCGATGCCCTCGAAATCGCGAGATTCCAGCAGGGTGACGCCGCCGAGAATCCCGGCCGAGGCGATCGCGCCGTCGGACGCCAGCGCGATTTCGAGCCGCACGATCTTGTTGGAGTTGTCCATGACAGCGAGAAATTCGTCGCCGCCGACGTATGTAATCCCGCTCAGCCCCGCGACCGTAAACGGCGCGCCGAACTGGTCCACCGCAGTCGTACCCAGCGTGCGCGTGCCGCGAAACGTCACGCTCAGTGACTGCGCGCAAACGGGCGGCGCGGCCGCGCTGCTCAGACAAAGCAGCGCCGCAAGCGCTCCCTGAAGATTCGGCGAACCCGCTGGACGCATCGGCAGCTTCCCGGCCGCGCGCGGGGCGAGACGCACGGCGAATCCTCACAGTGTATCACTTCGCCGCCTCGGCCTAGCGCGCCGCGCGACGGCGCGGGCGGAAGCAGGCGCGACCCGCTTCACGCCGAATCTCCGAATTTTCCGCGTCCGCTTGCGAATGCTGCGGTGGCGGGACATCATTCGCGTGGTGCAAGTCGCGGGGCGGACGTTTCGATTCGCGAGAAGCCGCCCCGCCGCCGATAGCTGGAATTGTCCCGCCGGCGTCGCGCCGATTCCGCCGGTGCTCGCGAATCCGGTTCGCGAGAAACCGGCCGGCGCGGCGAATGGCGAATGGAAAAAGGAGACCGAGATGACACGGACAAACTGGATCGTGCGTCGTGGAATCGCGCTGGCGACCGCCGGGCTCGTGCTCTGCGCCGTCGCGCGGGCCGCGGACCCCGAGACGCTGACCGAGAAGGGCGTGATCGCCGGAACGATGGAGATCGACTTCAAGACCCGCACCAGCAAGGACACCAGCGGCGATCTGGCGGAAGGCTCGGCCCCGCTGGGCGTGCAGGACAAGTACACGTTCACGCTCAACGTGGCGAAGACGACGGAGTTCGCCGGCTCGATCGTGCGCCAGCCGAACCTCTACTCCAAGACCATCCGCAAGATCAAGCAGGGCGCGGCCCTGGGCTTCGACGTCGCGGTCGCCGTCCTCAACCCCAAGGATCTCAAGCAGAAGAAGACCGTCGGCAAGTGGGTCGGCGTCGTGCCGATCGACACGGCCAGCGGCGCCTATGACCTGGCCGGCGGCAGCAAGGAGGAGCGCCCGCTGCGCATGGACATCGACGCGGTCGGCAGCATGAAGGCGTTCAAGGACACCTTCGCAGGCAAGCTGGTCGGCAAGGCCGAGAAGAAGGACAACCTGGCGCAGTACACGTTCAAGCGCATCGTCGGAAAGAAGACCGTCGAGATCACCGTCAAGCGCAGCGATCCGATGCGCTTCGACGGCATCGAGTTGGCCAAGGGGCCGAGCGAGAACTACCCGCGCACGCAGGTGACCGGCCGGCTCGACTACGACTACGAGACGGGCAACTGGTACACCGACGGCATCCGCTTCAAGTACACGCTCGACGGCAAGGAGTATCAGGACGTCATCACGGGCTCGATCAAGTGGGTCGAGGATCCGAATCGCAGCTCCAACGGCAAGGGCCAGTACGAATTCAACCTGCGCTTCAACGAGGACAAGAACAAGTCGGCGGCCGGCGAAGGCGCGGCGTTCGGCAACATGTCGGACGAGGACGCTTTCTTCGTAGTGGACGACACGATCCCGTGCCTGACCGGCACGATCGCCTACGTCGACACGATGACGTACGGCAGCGACGCGCCGTCGGCCAGCAAGGTGACGTTCGCGCTCGACGCCAACAAGCTGAACAAGCAGCAGATCATGAATTTCTTCAAGCTGTGGATGGTCTGCGTCGGCCCGACGAATGA
>CAZHIE010000053.1:0-5184 GCA_964532435.1 uncultured Planctomycetales bacterium | reverse complement strand
TTCAGCAACCGCCCGCGAGCAGGCATTCCACAAACGCCTCGATGTCGGCGTTGTCGATCGCGCCGTCCAGATTCACGTCCGCGGATAGCACGTCGCAATCCGGCTGCTGCTCGCCGTATGCGTCAGGGTCGATCAGCGCGAGCACGAACAGGTCGATGTCGGCGTTGTTCACCGCGCCGTCACAGTTCATGTCCCCGGGCTGCGGCGGCGGCGTCGGCTCATACGTGACTTCCAGCAGCGCGCGGTCGGCCAGCGCCGCCCCGTTCGACGAAACCGGACGCCAGCCGTCGCCGCCGCGCGGCTGAAGCAGCCAGCCGTGATTCGCCCGCGGCGCGTTCGACCAGATCTGGACCGTCGCCGTAACGTCGAATATCGCCCACGCATCGTCGACGTTCGGCATCAGCGCGAAATCCTCGTCGAACGCCGCCTCCTCGTCGTCCAGCGAAACGCCGCCAACCAGGCTGTTCCACGTCGCGCCCTCGTCCCACGGCACGAGCAGCCGGTGCGCCGCCACGTGCGAATAGCTGGGGTCGTCCGGCCCGGCGCCCGTCAGCAGCAGCAGCTTGGCGCTGTGGACTTTCTCGCCCGGCCGAATCTGCCGCTCGCCCGGGCCGATGATGTCCGGAAACGCGATCAGGCCCTGCCGCATCGGCGAGCCATCGACGACCAGGGCCGGGTCATTGCCGTGCGGAAGGTCGGGCGCGGCCTGCTCGAGGTAGGTGTCGGGCGCATGGTCGAATCCGCCCGCGCCGGCGCGAAAGCGGCGCGTCTGCACAGGCTTGTCATCCTGCCAGATTCCCACGATCGGCGCGCAGCGGGCCGCCGCGCCGGAATGCGGCGCGTCGTACAGATCCTCGATCGTGCGCAGCAGGTTGTGAAGCGTCCAGACCGTGTCGATCTGACCGCGCCGCACGCCGGCGCCGTAGAAGATGGTCGGGATGCGGTTGCGCTCCAGGCTCTCGTCCTCGTCGAACGTGATGATCAGCAGGCTGTTGTGCGTCAGCGCCCACTCGGCGTAGGCGCCCAGGTTGGCCTCCAGCCACGCATCGCCCTGCGCGATCGAGCCGTCGTGCATGTCGTTGAGCAGATTGGGCACGACGATGCTCACGTCGGGTAGATCGTCGAAGTTCGTCGGAAACGCGCTGAAAGGCTGATTCACATCCGCCGGCAACTGGTTGACGCCCGGCTCGTCCGACTGCCAGTTCACCCACGGATTGTGCCGCCGAACGTACGCGTACCAGTACGACACCGTCGAGCCGACCTCGGGCAGGTCTTCGCAATAGCCGATGAATCGGCGCCCGACCGAGCGCAACGCCGCGGCCAGATTCGGCGTCTGAAACGGAGCGCCGGCCGCCGGCACGTCATTGTTCGTCACGCCCTGGTTCGCGCCCGAGAACAGTTGCATGTAGTTCGGCTGGCTCGGATGCGTCAGCGCGTACATGTTCGTCAGCGAGGCGCCGTCCGCGGCCAGCCGGTTGAGAAACGGCGCCTCGGGCGAGCCGATCACCGCGCTGAACGAGTGATTTTCCTCGATCACAATGACGACGTGCTCGGGCGGCGGCGCGGCCCGCGCGAGATGCGCGGCCGACGCAAGCGTCAGCGCGGCAGCCAGTTTCGTCACGCACGCGGGTGGGTGGCGGGAGCACCAAAACATGACCGCCTTATCATACCCCCCGCCGCGCGATTTCAACAGTTTTCTGTCGCCGCGGCGCCGGCCGTTCCGGCGGAATATCGGACGGGATCCCAGAACGCGGGCACACCCCCGCACCACGCTCAGCCCGGATGCCGTGCTCTCGCGGCACAGCGCGCCGCCGGACCCGGCTTGCCCGCGCGCGGCGGCTGCCTACAATGCCGGCTCGGCGCGAGCCCCGGGCGCAATGCCGCGATGGTCGCCAGCCGAAGCGGAGACCGGCCGCCTTGATTCGATTTCAGTTTTACGCGGGCGCGGGGAGCGACCCGCCGCTCGAAATGAGCGGCGCGTGCCTCATCGGCGCGGACAGCGTGCCCGTGCGCGGCGACCTCAAGCTCTCCGCCGGCGAACTCCGCTGCGAGCCGCGCTCGAAAGACCCGGTCGGCGTGTCGCTGCTGTGGCCGGTGGCGGGCTTCGGCCTCGTGCAGTTGCAAACTACGCGCCTTCCGCCACGCGGCGAGCCGTATCACCTGCACGTCGAGCTGGCCCGGCATCAACTCATGCGCATCAGCCTGAAGCGCGAGGAATGGGGCTTGTTCGACTATCCCGGCATGGAGCCGATCGCCGAGCAGATCAACCTCGCCCGCGACAGCTTCATCTCCGCCCTGGAGACCTCGCGCGACCCGCGCCGCGCCGCAAGGCTGGCCGACGAATCGCTTTCGGCCGGAATGAGCGCCGCCGAAAAGATGTCGCAGTTTCACGCCAACGTGTTTCTCAACCGCCGGCAGCAGTCGGGCGGCTTCAGCAAGCAGTTCCTCGGCGTCGCGCTGCCGTCCGGGCCGGTCCGGCCGGCCGTAATGAAGCCGATCGCCGACGTTTTCGACTTCGTCCGGCTGCCATTCGTCTGGCGCGAGATTCAGCCGACCGAGCACGGCGCCAAGTATGAGCAGCCCGAAGCGTGGCTCAAGGCCGCGGCCGCCGCGAAGATTGCGGTGCGCGGCGGGCCGCTGCTGAATTTCGGCGTGCAGTTCGTGCCCGACTGGATGTACATCTGGGAAAACGACTTCGAGAGCATCTTCGACAACGCGCGCGATCACGTCGAGCGCACCGTGCAGCGCTTCGGCAAGCAGATTTCGTCGTGGATCGCGCTCTCGGGAATTCACGGCGACAACGTCTTCGGCTTCAGCTTCGAGCAGACGATGGAGCTGACGCGCATGGCCGCGAGCGTGACCAAGCAGCACGCCCCGCGCGCGCAGGTGATTCTCGACCTGACGCAGCCGTGGGGCGAATATTTCTCCCGCAATCACCAGAGCATACCGCCGCTCGTCTACGCCGACATGGCCGCGCAGAGCGGCATCCCGTTCGACGCGTTTGGGCTTCAGTTCATCTTCGGAATCGCCAGCGAGGGGTATCACGTCCGCGACCTGCTCCAGATCAGCTCGCTCATCGACAAGCTCGCCAACCTGGGCAAGCCGATTCACCTGACCGCGGTGGCCGCGCCCTCGGCGCGGATCGGCGCGGGCGGCGCGCAGCAGGGCGGCGAATGGCACGGTCCGTGGACGGAGGCGCTACAGGCCGAGTGGGTCTCGTCGTTCTGCGAGATCGCGCTGTCCAAGCCGTACGTGGAGTCGGTGTGCCTGCAATCGCTGGTGGACTCGCCCAGCGCGGAGATCGCGACCGGCGGCGTCCTGCGCGAAGACCTGTCGCCGAAGCCGGCCTATGCAAAGCTGGGTGAGCTTCGCAAGCGGCTTCAGGCGAGCGGGATGAAGTAGCGCCAGCAGAAGCGTAATTTCGCCGAACTTGACGACCGTTCACGCATGAGTTTCTGCTCATTCGCGAAGTTGCCGAATTGCTTGAAGGTGAAGCATGGCGACGATCCGCGAATTGCTGAACGACCTGAAAGAGCTCAGGACCAAGCCGGAGAGCATCGGCTACGAGCTGAGGCACGACTTGGCCCGTATCATTCTTGAGAAGCTCGACGGGAAGAAGCGGACGCAAGCGAACCTGGCGGACGCCTGCCGGATGAAGCCGTCATTCCTCAGGCGGGTAATCCACTTTTCCCAGAACTGCACGTTCGAGGTCGCGGGGCGGATACACTTTGCGCTCGGCGATCGCGGCAGGCTTCTGCCGTCCGACGATCCGGCGCTCGCAATGGCTACAGGAGAGGTGCATTATGGCGCGTCGCAGATCATCAGCGCCGATAGCGGCGAGTTTCGACCAGTTGAAACCAGGTGAGCGAGAGGTCATTCTCGATCCAAAGCTCCCGCCCATGTGGGTAGACGCGCTGAATGTGACCTACCGGGAGGACGACATCTGCGTCGTCCGCCTCTTCGCCGATCTGCCGGAGTGCCGCGTGGAGTGCGGCCGATTCTACACCACGATCGATTTCGTGGCGCAGATGGCGGACGTCTTCGACAAGGCTGCGTCGCGGGCTGCCGGTGCGTCCGGGCAGAGCCTCCACCGATAAGGGGAGACGCGCTTCGAGCGGTTCCGCGCCTCCCTCCGCCCGGTGCATTATCGACTCCCTCCCTTTAGAATCGCGGCGCTCTTAAGGAGATCGAGATGGCCGCCGACGCCGCTCAGGCCGAAAAACTCGTCGCTACGTTCAAGGACGACTTCCACAAGCTCCGCGCCGAAGTCGGCAAGATGATCGTCGGCCACGAGGACGTCGTCGAAGGCGTGCTCGCCTGCCTCTTCGCCGGCGGACACGTGCTGCTCGAAGGCGTCCCCGGTCTGGGCAAGACGCTGCTCATCCGCACGCTCGCGCAATCGCTCAGCCTCGAATTCTCGCGCATCCAGTTCACCCCCGACCTCATGCCAGCCGACATCATCGGCACCAACATCATCAACGAAGACGCCGCCACCGGCCGGCGCGCGTTCGAATTTCAGCGCGGCCCGCTCTTCGCCCAAATGGTGCTGGCCGACGAAATCAACCGCGCCACGCCCAAGACCCAGTCGGCGCTGCTCGAGGCGATGCAGGAGCACTCGATTACGAGCGGCGGAAAGCACTACCAGCTCAAGGAGCCGTTCTTCGTCATGGCGACGCAGAACCCCATCGAGCAGGAGGGAACCTACCCCCTGCCCGAGGCCCAGCTCGACCGCTTCTTCTTCAAGCTCGTCGTCGGCTACTCCGACCGCGACGAGCTAAAGGCGATCCTCGACCGCACGACCGCCGGCTACAAGCCGCAGATTCAGCCCGTGATGAGCGGCGAACGCATCGTCGAGCTGCAGCAGCTCGTCCGCCGCGTCATCGTCGCGCCGCACGTGCAGGATTACACCATTCGCATCGTGCTCGCGACGCACCCCGCCGGCGCATTCGCCACGCCGATGGTCAACAAGTACGTGCGCTGGGGCAGCAGCCCGCGCGGGGCTCAGGCGCTTACGCTGGCGGCGAAAATCTACGCGATGCTCGACGGGCGCTTCAACGCGGGTTTCGACGACGTGCGCAAGGCGGCCATTCCGGCGCTGCGCCACCGCCTGCTGCTCAATTTCGAGGGCGAGGCGGAGGGGCTGAGCACGGACATGGTGCTCAACGACCTGCTCGACGGCGTGAA
>CAZHIE010000052.1:14109-24088 GCA_964532435.1 uncultured Planctomycetales bacterium | reverse complement strand
AAGTCGGCCACTTCGCCATTGTGGCAAATCAGATTGCCATGCTGCACCGTGATGTCCACGGGCAGAAGCGTGAAGAACGGCGGGGTGACGTCGAGAACGGTCGATGTCGCCGTGCATGGTTCGCTGATGTTGTCGTCGCAGTCGCCGACGGTGAACGTCACGTCGACCAGCGCCGGGCAACTCGTCAGGTCATGAATGCTCACAAAGCCGATCAGCGTGATCTGCGTGGGCGAATCCTGACGCCGGATCGTCGGCGCCTCGACATCCGCCTGCGCATTGTTCGTGGTGACGACTGCCGTAATGTCCACAAGCGCGGTCGCCGCGTCGAGGCAGCAATTGTCATTCACAACCACCGTATACATCGCGTCGAAGTTGCAGCTGGCGTCGACGTTGCCGCTCGTCACGGTGCAGGACGCGATGGTCGGAACGCTCACATCCTCAATCGTGACCGTCGCCTCGCATGTATCCGTCTCGCCGAACACGTCAGTGATCGTCAGCGTCAGCGTGTGATCGCCGCGGCCGCACACCTCCACGCTCGCCAGGCAATCGAGCGGCGCGCCGTCGAGCGCGGTGATGCAGATGATCGGCGCGGGGAAATCCCCCTGGTCCGGGTCGTTTGACCCGTCGTCGATGTCCTGGACCAGGATCGTCGCGCAGCAACCGCCGTCGCCGTTGCGCGAGACATTCTGACAGATCGCCTCCGGCGGCACGTTCCCGACCGCCAGTGCCAGCGCCGCCAGCACGTTCGGCCGCGGGCCGATGTTCTCCACGCCGCCCAGGCCGGCGGTCTGTTGAGGTGAGCCGGTCGCGCGCAGAATGTCGCGAACCTGCGTCGGCGTCAGCACGGAATTTGTCCGCTGAAAGTACGTCGAGCCGAGCAGGATGCATGCGCCCGAAACGATCGGCGAAGCGCTCGACGTGCCGCCGAACGACGCCGCGTAGAGCGAGTTCGGGCCGCCGTTGTGCAGGTCGCCATAGCCGAGCGTGTAGACGCCGTCGCCCCAGCCCTGCAAGTCCACGGTCGCGCCGAAGTTGGAGAAGCTCAGCCGCACGCGGTCGGAACCGCCCGGCGGGCCGCCGGCGCCGACAATGATCGCGCCGGAGTCGTTCTCCGGCAGGAACGGCGCGTGATCGACGTTGTATTCGGCGCCGTCGAGATCCTGCGAGCCGTTGCCCGCCGCTTCGACGACCACGAACCCGGCCCCGGTGACCGTGATGATCGTGTCGTACGTGTCTTCGTCCCACTCGACCGGCACAAGGCCGAACTGCGTCGTGTCGTCGATGAAATTCGGCCCGCGCGTCTGCGCCTCCAGAAGAATGATGTCGCCCGCCAGCAGCGCGTCCGCCGCCAGCGAGATCGCGTTGGCATAGTCGTTGCCGCCGCCGCCCTCGTCTTCCGCGACGACGTAGGCGGTCGCGTCGAAGGCGATGCCGGTCATGCCCAACCCGTTGTGCAGCGAGACCAGCTCGCCGAGAACGGCCGTGCCGTGGTTGGAGTCGAACGGCTCATCGCCAGGATCGCCGATGCGCGTGATCGTCGGCAGATCCTCGTGGTCGAAGTTCCACTGATATTCCATGTCGCAGAAGTTCCAGCCCGAGCCGGTGCCGCCGGGGAACGCCCACATCGCATGCGCGTTGATGCCGTCGGTCGCTGCGTTCAGGTAGCCCTGATTGGGCTCCCAATCCTCGACGCCCGGAGGCGGCGCGGGCAGCGTCCACGGAAACGCCTTCTCGACGATCGCGAGCGCGTTCAACTGATTAATGACGGCGGCCGCGTCGGCCCCCGCCGGCAATATGAGATTGAACTGCATTTTCAGATCGGGCATCTGCTTGCCGGTGTTGCCCTGCGCCGTCGCGCGAAGCTGGTCGAGTCGGGCCAGCGGCACGCGGTGCGTGTGGCTCCATTGTCCGCCGGCGAGCTTGGCGAGGATGCTCTTGGCCGGCGCGAGCGCCTGCGTGCCGCCGTCGGACAGCGCGCCGTTGCGCGCGCGGATCGGCAGGTCGTCGCGGAATTTGACCTTGATGCGGTCGGTGTAATGCAGTCGCGGCTCGACGCGCGTGACCGCCGGCTTCACGTGGAGCTTGCGCTCCTGGAGCGCTCCCCCGCCGCCGCCCAGCTTGGGCTGCGCGAAGGCCGTCGCCGAAAACGCGAGCGCGAGAAGTAACGCGGCTGCAATGCCGACAATTCCACCGTGACGTACGCCGATGACGCACCGAAACATGGGCTGCCTCCCTCCGGATGGCGATCGAAGTTGCTTCCGAAATCGCAAGCGCGGGTAACCTGGCGGCCCGACGAGGTCGAGCATCCCTACGGATATCAGCCGCCGCTCGCGATTCCCCTCGTCCCAGAATAAGGCCGGGAGGGCTTTCGGGCCAACCCCATTTCGGGACAATCTCCTGCGAATTTCGGACCATCCCCCGCGACGGCCCGTTTGCGCCGCCGGCCGTATATTTATGGGAAGTTGACCGAACCCCGCCAATCCCACCGCGACCGGCCGCACCCGGCTATCCCCCCATGCCGATGCAGACGTTCTTGGGCTCGGTGAAAAAACGCAGCGCTTCGTCTCCTCCCTCGCGCCCCACGCCGCTCTGCTTCGTGCCGCCGAACGGAACGCGCAGATCGCGCACGAGCCAGCAATTCACCCACACGGTTCCGGCCTCGATCTGCTCGGCGACGCGGTGCGCGCGGCGCAGGTCGCCCGTCCAGAGCGACGCCGACAGGCCATAGGGCGTGCCGTTGGCGATCGCGACGGCCTCGCGCTCGTCGCCAAACGGGATCAGCGTGACGACCGGCCCGAATATCTCCTCCTGATTCACGCGGCAATCGGGCGACAACCCGCCGATCGCCGTCGGCGTGTAGAAAAATCCGCCCGCGCAGCGCTCATTCACGCGCGGCGGCGAAGATCCGCCGCAAAGGATTCGCCCACCCAACTCGCGCGCTAGCGCGACGTACGATTGCACCTTGTCCAACTGCGCGCGCGAAACGAGCGCCCCCTGCTGCGTCTCGGGCACTAGCGGATCGCCGACGCGAAGCTGCGCCGCCCGCGCGACGAACGCGTCCGCAAAACGGTCGTAGATGCTCCGTTCGACGAGCAGCCGCGAGCCGCACAGGCAGATCTGCCCCTGATTCGCGAACGCGGCCTGCACGCTTTGCTCGACGGCCGCGTCGAATTCCGCATCCGCGAAGACGATGTTGGGGTTCTTGCCGCCCAGTTCGAGCGATAGCTTTTTGAACATGGGAGCGGCGGTGCGCGCGATCGACGCGCCCGTCGCGGTGCCGCCCGTGAACGAGATCATCGGCACGCGCGGGTGCGCGACCAGCGCCGCGCCGGCTCGCGCGCCGGCGCCGTGAACGATGTTGAGCACCCCCGGCGGCAATCCGGCCTCGATGCACAACTGCGCCAGCCGATACGCCGTCATCGGCGTGACTTCGGAAGGCTTGGCGACGGCCGTGTTTCCCGCCGCCAGCGCCGGCGCGATCTTCCAGGTCAGCAGGTAAAGCGGCAGGTTCCAGGGCGAAATCAGCCCGGCGACGCCGCGCGGCCGGCGGAGCGTGTAATTCAGCGCGGCCGAATCAGTCGCGTGCAATTCCGATCGTTGGTGCAGGATCGCCGTCGCAAAAAAGCGGAAATTCTGCACCGCGCGCGGAATGTCCACGCCCCGGCAGCGCGTAAGCGGCTTGCCATTGTCGATGCACTCGGCCAGCGCTAGCGACTCGAGATCCCGCTCGATCAGGTCGGCGATGCGCAGCAGCATCCGGCTGCGCTGCTCGGCCGGTGTCGCCGACCACGCGGAAAATGCCGCGGCCGCCGCGTCGACGGCTTGTGCGACGTCGCGTTCGTCGCTGTCGGGAACGCGCGAGTACGGCCGGCCGACAGCGGGCTCGATGTTGTCGAGGTACTGCCGACCGGCGGGTGCGACCAACTGACCGCCGATGTAGTTCTGTATCGACTGCATGGCTTTGAGCGTCACATGGAGGAAAGTCGGCCGCCATCCACCGGCAAGTTGATCCCCGTCACGTACGACGCCTCCGCCGACGCGAGAAACGCGACCGCCGCCGCGATCTCCGCCGGCCGGGCGAACCGGCCCATCGGAATCGCACGGCGCGTCTCGTCGGCCACCTGCTCGGCCGATCGGCCGTCGCGCCGCCCGCGCGATTCAAAAAGCTCGCGCAGCCGATCGGTGTCCGTGTAGCCGGGCAGAACGTTGTTGATGGTAATCCCCAGCGGCGCCAGCTCGCGCGAGAGCGTCTTGGCCCACGCGGCGACCGCCCAGCGCGTCGTGTTTGAAACGCCCAGCCCGGGAATCGGCTCGCGCACCGATGTCGAAATGATGTTGATGATGCGCCCGTAGCCCAACGCCTTCATGCCGGGCACTAGCGTTTGCACCAGCGCGTGATTGCACAGCACGTGCATTTCGTACGCACGCGTGAATTCCTCCGCGGCGGTGTCGAGCAGCGGGCCGCCGTGCGGGCCGCCGGTGTTGTTGACGAGGATGTGATAGGGGCCGCTCTTTGCGACGTGCGACTCCATGCTGCGCCGCAGCGCCGCGTGATCGCCAAAATCCGCGGCGACGAATTGGTGCCGCTGCGCCGCGCGCGCGGGCAGCGCGGCGCAGACCGCCTCCAGCAGCGCCGCATCGCGGGCGACCAGCGTCACGTCCGCGCCCTGCGCGGCGAGCGTCTCCGCACACGCCCGGCCGATGCCGCGCGAGCCGCCGCACACCAGGGCCCGTTTTTCGGTCAGCTCGAACATGTACACCTCACAGCGCGAAATCGTACCGGTCGGCCGCACGCCGGTCGACGCGCCGCGAAAACGCACCGCCCGGCCGCGCACCCGCGCGACACGTTTCTACA
This sequence comes from uncultured Planctomycetales bacterium, assembly GCA_964532435.1. Classification (GTDB taxonomy): domain Bacteria; phylum Planctomycetota; class Phycisphaerae; order UBA1845; family Fen-1342; genus CAZHIE01. The sequence goes on along the minus strand of CAZHIE010000052.1, from coordinate 19,233 downwards.
GCCGAAGGCTGCGGCCCCGCGCGCGGCGCGATACGATCCCGATAACGGTCGGCGACCCGCGCGGTCTCGCCGAAACCTCGCCAACGAGGAAACACAGCCATGCAGTCGATGCGGCGCGCCGATCTTTACCTGCTTCGAGCCGTCCTGTCGTTTTTCGTCCTCGCCGCCGCGGCGACTGTGTCGGCCCAGCCGGCCGACTCGGCCCCGGCGCCGGCCACCAGCAGCGCGCCGTCCATCGTCGACGAGGCCGATCACGCCGTCGCGCCGCCGACGCTGCTCGTCCCACATGCGGCCGGCGGTCCATCGCGCGCACCTGGCGCGAGCTTCTGGCCCGACCTGGCCGGACCGGCGCTGCCGTGGTTCGCCGCCGTCGTCATCCTCTTGCTCGTGCTTCAACTTCGCCCGCTCATCTGCATACGGAACGTCGATGCGATCGTCCTGGCGGCGACGTGCCTGCTCCTGCTCGGGCGAACGCACGAAGAGCCGGCTTTCGGCTCGCCGTTCGCCTGGCAGACGATCTCGGCGGCGCTGCTGACGGCGGCGGCCGCGTATTGGCTGCTCCGCGCCCTGAGCACGCTCGGCGCGCGGCGAATCGCGCGCTTCGACGTCAACGTTTCGAGCGGCGCGATGCTCGTGCTGACGCTGGCGGGCATCGCCGTCTGCGTCACGCGGATCAGCACCGCGCCCATCTCGCCCGCGTCGCGCGACGGAGTCGTCGGCGGGATTTGCGTGGCCGCGACCGGAAAGCTCCCCTACGGCGAAACGCCGGGCTACGACACGCGCTCGCCGCTGCTGTACTTCATCCACGCCGGCGCGGCGCAGGCGGCGGCGCCGCTCAATTCCTTCGCCGACGATCCATCGCACGCGCCGCTTCAGTGGAAAGACCGCGCCACGTGGCTCAGCGATCCCGAGTGGTGGCTGGCCGAAGAACTTCCCGCCGCCCGGCTCGTCAACGCGCTGCTCTTCGTCATGGTGCTGGTCGCGACATACGCGATCGGAGCGCGGCTGCATTCCGCGGCGATCGGCCTGACGATGGCCGCGGCGCTGTGCGTGTTTCCCGGAACGGTCGAGTGCGTATCCCGGCCGGAGATCATGCTCCCGACCGCGCTGTTGAGCTGGGCGATGCTGCTGGCGCTTCTGCCCGGCGGCGGGCTGCTCGCGGGCCTCTTCTGTGTTCTGGCGGGCGTGGCGTGGCCGTGGGCGTGGCTGACCTTGCCGATCTTTCTGGCGTTCGCGGCGCGGCGCGGGTGGGACGGATTCGGCGGTCTCGCCGGCACTCTGGGCGGCGCCGCGCTTGCGGTCTTCGTTCTGCTTCAGACGACGATTCCCACGCTGCCGCGCGCCGACGGCGCCCTCGCCACCGCCGGCACGCCGCCGCAGACCACGATTCGCGTCGGCGGCGCGGATCGCCTGATCGCCGAACCTCGCATCGACGCGCCGGCGCCCGCGCCGGCCGTCACCGCGCCGCTCTGGCGCGCGCTGCTTTCGGTGGAGACGCTGGACCTGCCGACTTCGCGCCTCGACGCGACGAGCAGCGCCCCGGCGAATCCGCCCCGATTCCGCGATCTCGCGCCGACGCCGGAGGCCCGCCCGATCGTGCAGAGCGCATACCGCGAGGCCGCCGCCGGCGCGTCCACCGTCGCACGTTCCATCATGGCCATCCGCACGACGCTCGAATCGACCTGGCTCTCGCGCGGCCGGCCGGATTGGCCGATGGCGCCCGCGTGGGAAATCTGGGCCGGCGAGCCGCTCCGCGCGGGGACGCCCTGGCACACCGCGCGGCGGGCGGCAAAGGCCACGATCGGCGCGCTCGCCCTGGCGCTCGGGTTCCTGATTCTGCGGCAGCCCGTCGTGCGGCCGCATCATCTCGTCGGCGGTCTGCTGGCGATGTGCAGCCTGATCCTCGTCGGCAGCGCGATGGGCGCGGTGGCGAATCTCGTCTTCGTGCTGCCGGGCGCGCTGGCCCTGCTCGCGCTGCACCACCACGAGCCGCCGCCGACGCGATCGGCCGGGCGAACCGTGCCGATCCGCGCCACGTCGCGCGTCGAGCCGATCCCCGGTTTGAAGCCGCCAGCCGCGCCACCCGCCATCGAGCAGGCCGAGCGGCCCGCGCTGGGAAATCCGGAGGGTCCGGCGCCGCGAATCAGCATCGACCGGTGATCACGCACACGATCGTTGCCAGATGCTTCAGCCCCTGGGAAAACTGCCGGCCCTGCTCACTTCTTGTCTTCACCCGCGGGGGGCACGATGGTTGCCAGGGGCCTCAGCCCCTGGAAACCCACCGCCATTCACCCCTCTTCGCCCGGAAGCGCGCGCGGCGGTTGCCGGAACCCAACGCCGTCTTTCCCCTTCGCCGTCCCTCTCACTCCTTCCGGCCCCTCACAATCGGCATCCGAGATTTCCGTAGACGCAGCCCGCGCGAGCGAAGTACACTGGCATCCACCGTCCCAAGCGGGAGTGCGCCGATGCTGTTCCATAAGCTGCGTTTGCGAATCGCCCTCTCGCTCATCGAACTGCTGATCGTCATCGCGATCATCGCCCTGCTTGCGACGATGCTTCTCACCGCGATCGTCCGCATCAAACAAGTCGTGCTGGAACTGAAGGAAAAAATCGGCTGACGAACGCCCGAACGGTGACCGCCCGAACGGTAGCACCGGCTTCCAGCCGGTAATTCTCCGCAGCACCGGCTTCCAGCCGCTGGTTCTTCTTTGACGCACGAAGGCACGAATGCGCTGTAGCGTCGGACCTCTGCGTCCGACGCCGTGGCGAACCGCGCGAAGAACCCACCGCACGAGACGGAGCCGCGAGTCCCGAATCAGTACGGTCGAAACGCCGGGCTGGCGCGCCACTCGTCGAAGAGCCGCGCGCACGCGTCCGCCTCGATTCCGCCCACGACCCGCACGCGGCTCGCTCCGCGGGCATACAGCTCGCCGATCGGCACGGTCAACTCGTTGAACCCGCCGCGCTGCGCGTCGGCGATCGTCGCGCCGTAGTACACGGCGTCGAGCCGCGCCCAGTGAATCGCCGCCGCGCACATCGGGCAAGGTTCGGTGGTCGAATACAGCGCGCAGCCGGACAGGTCGATGGTCGCCAGCGCGGCCGCGGCCCGCTGAATAACGACGATTTCCGCGTGGGCCGTCGGGTCGCCGCGCTTCCAGACTTCGTTGTGCCCCGCCGCCACAATCTGATCGCCGCGCGCGATGACGACGCCGAACGGCGACTGCCCGGCGGCCAATCCTAGCCTGGCTTGCTCGATCGCTTGATGCATGAGGCGGCGATGTTCGTCGAGGACCATGCGCGAATGGTAGTGTAATGCCGCCTCGTTGCGACAGCAGGCGTCGCGCCCGCCTGGCGGCGTCAATGCCGAAAATGCCGCGTCCCGGTAAAGACCATCGCGACGCCGCGCTCGTTGCACAGGTCGATGGTCTCCTGGTCGCGCTTGCTGCCGCCGGGCTGGATGATGGCCGTCACGCCCGCGTCGATGAGGAGCCGTGGTCCATCGGGAAATGGAAAAAACGCGTCGGAGGCTGCGGCGATCGGACCGCCGAGGAGTAGCTGTTCTGAAGCGGAAAGGGCCGGAGGCCGGCCCCCCAGTTCGTTCGCTCCTTCCTGTTCCCTGTGCCTGGTTCCCTCCCGAACCGGCTGGAAGCCGGTGCCACCACTCCTGTTCCCTGTTCCCTGCTCCCTGTTCCCTTCCCCCACATGCCCATTCTCCCGCGCCAGCCACGTCGCCACGCGACAGCTCATCACGCGGCTCATCTGCCCGGCCCCATTGCCAAGCAGCATTCCATCCCTCACGAGGCTTATGGCATTCGACTTTGTGTGCTTGCAGATCAGCCACGCAAGCCGCAGGTCGGCCATTTCCGCTTCCGACGGCGCGCGTTTCGTGACGACACTCCACTGTTCCTCGTTCAGCCCGATCACATCCGGCGATTGCACGAGCATTCCGCCCGCGATGCTGCGGTATTGCAATTCGGCGGGGTCGGGCGCGGCCGACATCTCGCCCACCACGAGCAGCCGCACGTTCTGGCCCCACTTCTTCCGCGTGCGGATGACCTCCACCGCGTCGTCGGAAAAGGCCGGCGCGATCCACACTTCCACGAAGAAGCCGCCTGGCGCATTCGCCGCGCCCGCTTCCTTTAGCGGCTTGCCGAAGCGGTCGAACGTCTCCATCACGGCCTCGGCGAACGCGGCATCGACCTCGAAATTCACCGCAAGCACGCCGCCCATGGCCGCATTCGGATCCGCCAGGTACGCCCTCCGGTACGCTTCGATCGGGTCCGCATCAACCGCCGCCCCGCAGGGGTTGGAATGTTTCACAAAGACGGCTGCGCGCGTTGAGTTTGTGGTATCGGCTGACGATGTGGTATCGACTGACGATGTGGCATCGGCTGACAATGTGGTATCGGCTTCCAATGTGGTATCGGCTTCCAGCCGGTCCAGTGTAGCACAGGCTTCCAGCCTGTGCTCCCCAACCGGCGGAGCCGGCTTGGTCTGCACCCATCCGCTCTCCTCAAAGCCAGTCTCAGACCGCCAAGTCCAGGGGTATTTTTCTCCCAACCCCCCCCGCTCCGGGTTCGTCTCAATGTATTCCCACGCCTCCGAAAACTCCCGCTCATGCCGCATGATCCGGTCCCAGCTCTCCTGCATCCAGAGCGGGCCGTCGCGGCCGAGGAGGCGGTTCACCTGGTTGGCTGAGTAGCTCTTGATGCTGTGCAACAGCTCGCTCAGCCCGATTGCACTGCCGTCCGAGTGCAGGAATGGGGTCAACAAAAGATGCACGTGGTCCGGCATGACGGTGGCCACGTGCAGATTCATCTTCCGGCCGTGCCAGTGGCGGCAGGCGGACAAGACCAGATCGCGCGCTTCGGCGGGCAGTTGCAGGCCCAGTGTGCGGAATGTGACGAAGTATGTGCGGCCGGGACTTTGAATGTGCGGAAGATGGCGACGGGTGTGCCGCTCACTGCCAATGCCAATCGGCTGCTGCGCGGCCGTGTTCGACCGGCTGGAAGCCGGCGGTACATCCGAACCGGCTGGAAGCCGATACCACAATTTCTGGGACTTCGCCGCGCGCGTCAACTCCGCACACAGCCCCAGCGCGGCGTCGGCGTCGAGGTAGTTGTT
>CAZHIE010000052.1:6268-14009 GCA_964532435.1 uncultured Planctomycetales bacterium | reverse complement strand
CGCGCGTCAACTCCGCACACAGCCCCAGCGCGGCGTCGGCGTCGAGGTAGTTGTTGTACGACATCCGCTCCTGCACATCGTCGACAGACTGCGGTTCACTGGCGAGAACAAGTCCCATGCCGGCTTCGTCGCCCGTGTCTGCAAGAATTGCGTGCTGTTGTGCGTTCTCCCCGTATCTCACGTTTCCCCAATTCCGCAGGTAGATGACATCCGTCGAAGGCCAGCCCGTGCATGAAGCAACACGGCGCGTCATCCATTCCGTAATGCCAGCGTCGTAAGCACTCGTCGTCAGAAGAGCGTTCGCTGCAAACCGAAGCCGGTCGGTCGGATCATCGTCCAGGAATTCTCCACGGAGCGCCGAGAGCACTTCGTGCAGGCCCTCGGCGCAGCATGAAACCAGCACATGCCGATGATTCTTCGCCGCCGCGCGCAGCAGCGCCACACCCCCAATATCAACCATCTCGATCGCCTGCTCAAACGTGCAGTTCGGATCGGCGACCGTCTCCTCAAACGGATACAGATTCACCACCACCATGTCGATCGGCTGGATCCCCGCCGCCTCGAGTTGCCGCATGTGCTCGGGATTGTCGCGGTCGGCCAGAATGGCGGCGTGAATCGCCGGGTGCAGCGTTTTCACGCGCCCGCCCAGCATCTCGCCGCAGCCGGTGAGTGTTTCGACCAGCGTGACTGGAATGCCGGCCTCGGCGATCGCTTTCGCCGTCCCGCCGGTGGAAATGATCTCCACGCCGAATTCGCCGTGCAGCGCGCGGGCGAATTCGACCACCCCCGTTTTATCGTACACGCTGATCAGAGCGCGGCGGATTTTCACGGGTTCAGGGCTTGCCCTCGCCCTTCTCAAAGTCGCGCGTCACCTTCGACTTGCCCCCGATCGGCAGGCCCTTCTTCGGCGCTTCGGCCTCCGCCGCCGCAGCCGCAGCCGCAGACGTTTCGGGCGTCTCGGCCGCCGGTCGCGAAGCCGTCGGCATCAGCGCCGCGCGAATGTCTTCCTGGCGCAGGTACGGCACGTTCTTCGGCCGGGCGCAGAACAGCCGCCCGTCCGCCGACGCGACGAAAATCGTGTTGAGCCGCTCGGCCGGCAGCGCGAACGAAAAGCCCGGCGCGGGAATCTCGCCGGCGATTTTGCCGGTCGCGCTGTCCACCTTGAGAATCGCGCCATCGCTCGACAGTACGTACGAATGCAGCGGATCGGTCGTCAGCAGCGCCCGCCCGCGCGGCAGCCGCCAGCGCACGCGCTCATCCACCACCGTTTCCGTCGCGTCGAGCGCGACCAGCCCGTCGTCCGGGCAATATTGATAGATCAGGTCGTCGGTCAGCGCGGGCGGCTCGCTCAGCGGTCCGGAGAAACGCGCCCGCCAGCGCACTTCGCCGAAATTCACGTCGAGCAGCCAGAGCGATTGATCCTTGCACGCCACGAACACGCCGCGCCGGTCGGCGACGAGGTCGGCCGTGATCGCGCCATACGTCGCGTTGTGCCAGCGGAAGCGCTTGTGCGTCGCGGTGCAGCAATACACGCCGCCGTTGTCCGACGCATAGAAGATGTAATGAACGTCGCCCGCTTCGTCCATGTACTGCGCCGGACGCGAGACGATCGGGCTGCCCGTCACAAATTTCCACAGCTCGACCGGCCCGGGCACCGCCACAGCCCCGAATTGCCCGTTCGGCCCTTTCACAAAGTAGCGCTCGCCGTCGGTCACCAGCGCGCGCGGCGGCATCGTGTCGCCCCCGCCCAGGTGCAGCAGCCCGCGCCGCACCTTGCGGTTGTAATCGCGCAGCCACTCCGACGAAACGCTGATCGCGTGCGACTCCAGTTCCGGCAGCGCTTGCAGACCAAAGCAGTACGCGCGGCGATCCAGCCCGCCCAGGAACAGCCGCCGGCCGTCCGTCAGAACCGCCGACCCCGCCGGAAAGTCGAGCGAATCCCGCGCCAGGCCCTCGCCCGTCCGGCTATCGACCTGCACGATCTCGCTGGCAGACAGAAAGATGGTGCGACCGGCCGCATGCACCGGCCGCCGCAGCGAAAACCGCTCGCTGAAGAGCGGGCGGAACCACCGCACCACGCCCGTGTCGGCGTGAACGGCGTACACGTATCCCGAGTCGGTGCCCAGGTAGATCGCGTCGTCGACCAGGTAGGCGGCCACGATGCTGCGACCGGGATCGAGCGGCAGGCGCGCCTGCCAGAACTTCGTCAGATCGGCCTGCGCCAGCGCGTCGGCCGAAAGGAAGTCCTCTTCGCCGCGCGCGACTGCGCCAAGCGTGCAGCACGCCGCCAGAGCCCACAGCGCCAATCGGAGCATGACCGACTCCTGGCTCGGTTCCGCCCGCCCGGCGCACGACAACATCGCCGCGCGGGCGGATCCTCAAGTCCGACGGAAAGTTATTCGCTGGCGCGCGGGGCGTCAACGGTTAGGTTATTTCGGCTATCATTCCGGGGCGCGTGGGCCCGACTAACGTCGGCCCGCCAGGATGTGTCTGACACGGGGCGGCGCGGTTGCCGCCTCATTGCGAGCCGGGCGGGCCCAGACTTTCGGCGCCTGCCTTGTGCCCGGTTGAACGGAGTCCCCGCGACCCCGCGGAAACGGAACGAGCCATGCATATTCACCGCATCGCACTCACCGTCGTTGTCTCGCTTTGGGCGACGCTTGCCGTCGCTCAGGAGATTTCACCGGAACAGAACAAGCTGCTGGCCCGCCGCGCCGCCATCGCCGACGCCTACCGCAAGCTGGCCGAGGCCGTCTACGGGCTCGAGCTCAACTCGACCACCCGCGTGCGCGACTTCGTCACCGAAAACGACGACATCCGCGGCGCGGTCGACGAGTTCGTCCGCGGCATCCGCGTCGGCGAGCCGACGTTCTACGAGGACGGCTCCTGCGAAGTGCCGGCCGAAGTGACCGTCGCGAAGGTGATCGAGACGTTGCAGAGCGTGCATCAGCGCTCCTACAAGGGCGACTCGATCAAGACCAGCGACTTTGAATCGATCACGCGCAAGCTCGACAAGAAAGTCATCAAGGTCGTCGGCATGGGCGCGCCCCGCCCCGACCTGCCGCCCGATCTGCCCGAGGGCGTCGCCGAGCAGCTCGGCCCGTCGCCCGTTCCCGCCAGCAAGACGCTGCACATTCCGGAAATCTGGAAGCGCGTCGGCCCGCAGGCCCGCCTCCTCGCGATGGAAGCCGCCCGCAAGGACGCCCAGCGCCGCCTGGCCGAGCGGATCAAGGGGCTGCGCCTCACCGCCCGGACGCAGGTGCGCGACTTCGCGGTGGAAAGCGACGTGATCACGACCGAGATGAACGCCTTCCTGGTCGGCGCGCACGAGATCGAAGGCACGATGTACCTGCACGACGACGAGCTGATCGCCGAAGTGAAATTCCGCGTGCCGACCGAGCAGGTCGTCGAGACGATCAAGTCGCTGCACAGCCGCCACTACAAGGGCGACGACGTGAAAGGGACCGACGTCGAAAACATCGTGCGCACCGTCGTGAAAAAGGACTTCGACGAGACCGGCATGGGCGTGCCGCCGCCGCAGTTCATCAAGCGCGCCGCCGAGCAGAGCGGCTCGCCCGCGCCCGACTGGGTCGCGCAGACGATCGAAGCCGAAGGCCAGGGAACCGACGGCGAAATCGACTCGCCGCAGGGCAAGCTCCGCGCCGCCCGCGCGGCCGAGCTGGACGCCAAGCGCAAGCTGGCGGAAACGATCGCCGGCCTGCGGGTACAGTCGGAAACGACGGTCAAGGACTTCGCGGCCGAGCACGACACGATCTCGACCCTCGTCGACGCGGTGCTGATCGACGCGGTCGTCACGAACACGCGCTTCGGCGACGGGACGGCCACGGTCCGCGTGTCCGTGCCCGGCATGCGCGTCTGGAGCGTGGTGAACGACGAGCTGCGACGCCCGCGCCGCTAGGCGCGGCGGCGCGTTCCGAGCTGACGAATACGGAGATTCTCCCCATGCAACGATCCACGTGGAAATTCCTCCTGGCGACGCTGCCGGCGCTCGTGGCGCTCGTCGCGCTGTGCGGCTGCGGCGAAGAGCGCGAGCATCGCAAGGTGCGCGTGATGGAAGAGCAGCGCGAAGGCGAAGTGCGCGAAGCGCCGCAGGGAGACATGATCGTCGAGTAGGCGGCGCCGCGATGGTTCACCCCTGTCCGAGAGTTCCCGCGCTGCCCCGTGCGGCGCTGCGCGCCGCAATCTGCGCGGTGCTCGCCTGCGCCGCGCTGCCCGCCGCCGCCCAACCGCCCGTCGGGCCGGAAGATCGCGCCACGCTCGAGCGCGTCGCCCTGGCCCGCGCGCGCAGCGACATTCTCGCCAGCATTCGCGCGCTGCGCCTCCGCGAAAACGTCTCGGTCGGCGATCGCGCCGCGCGCGACGTGCTGACCGACCGCGCCCTGCGCCAATGGGCCCGCGGCCTGCCGCGCTTCGCCCTCCGCCAGTACAGCCTCGCCGTCGTCGAAGTAGACGCCCGCCTCAGCCCCGAAGCAGCGCGCGACGGCCTGCTCCAGATCTTCCGGGAAAATGCGCCGACTGACGCCTCCACCGGCGAAGAGGTCGAGCTGCGCCGCGCTTCCGAAGACTGGCCCGTGCTCTGGGGAACCGGCACGGCGACCGCGGCCGACCTGGCGCAGGGCAATCGCCCCGCCGGCTGGGAGGACGTGACGCTCGAAGGAATCGAACTCGCCAAGCGCGCCGCCGCCGCCGACGCCCGCGCCGCCCTGCTCGAAACCGCCGGCCGCGTGAAGCTGACCAACGCCTACCGCCTGAGCGAATTCCTGCGCGCCAGCGACGAGATCCGCGCCGCCGTGGAGAGCGATCTCGAAAAGACCGGGAAACTCACGCTCGATCTCGCCGGCGACCAGATCGCCGTCGCCGAATTGCGCATCTCCATCAACGACCTCATTCGCATCCTCAGCGACGTGCATGCCCGGCTCTATCGCGGCGACGAAATCCGTCCCGCCGACTTCCGCGAAATGGCCCTGCTCTCCTCCACCGCCGAGCTGGCCGCCGCCGGTCTGGCCGGCCCGCCCGGCCGCACCATCCTCAAAAACCGCTTCGCCGAGCTGGAGCTCGACGCGCCCGACTGGGTGAATCGCACGATCTCCGCCGTCGGCCGCTTCGACGCACCGGATGGCGACCGTACGACGCCCGACGAGCGCGTCGAGCTGGCCCGCATCGACGGCATCTCGCGCCTGCGCGAGCAGGTCGAGGCCCTGCGCGTGCAGGGCGACGTATCCGTCGCGGCCATGCTCGGGTACAAACCCGAACTGAAGGACGACGTGGTGCTGTTCCTGAGCGGCGCGCGAACCGCCGGCCGCCCGCAGCGCCGCGCCGACGGCGGCGTGGATGTGACGGTCGAGCTGCGCCTGCGGCGGCTGTGGGAAATCCTGCGACGCGGAATGACGCGCGTCGAGGTCGATCCGCCGACCGCCAGCGCGCCGGCGACGGCGCCGTCCGCGGCCCCGGCGACGCGGCCGCGCGAATAACCGCGTCGCCTCGATCGTCCGCCGTGCGGTGCGTCCGCGCCGGATCCGCCGATGTTGAGAAACCGATACTTGTGACGAGGAATTGCCGCCCATGCTCCCCACGCGCACGCTCCGTCCGCTGAACGTCGGTGTCTCGCTGCTCGCCATGCTGGTGTTGCCGCTCGCGATCGAACGGGCGCATTCCCGCGCCATGGCGCAGGACGCGCCGCCGGCCGCGACCGACAAGCCGGCCGACGCCAAGCCCGCCGACACCGCCGAATCGCGCACCGTCACCGTCACCGCCGAAGGCCTGAGCAAGGACGACGCGGTCAAGCAGGCGCTGCGCCGCGCGCTGGAGCAGGGCGCCGGAACGCAGATCGCCTCATTCTCGCAGGTAAAGGATTTCGCCCTCATCCGCGACACGATCTACAGCCGCGCGTCCGGCATCGTCTCCGACTATCGCATCGTCGAGGAAAAGGAAGGCGCCGGCGGAACCGTCGTCGTCAAGGTCGAAGCCACCGTGCGGCGCAGCACCGTCGCCGCCGCGTGGGGCGAAGTGCAGAACGTGCTCGACCAGATCGGCCGGCCGAAAATCATGGTCTGGATCGACGAGCGCATCGACGGGCAGGATCAGCCCGACTCGGTCGTCGAAAGCCGCATCGAAGAGCTGTTCGTGAAAGCCGGCTTCGACCTCGTCGAGCGCAAGGCGATCGCCGCCGCCACCTCGCGCGAGGCCGGCGACGCCGAGAAAGAGGGCAACGCGGCCAAGCTCGCCAAGCTCGCCAAGGACGCCGGCGCGCACATCTTCATCCGCGGCTCGGCCAACGCCGACCGCGCCGGGCTCGAAGACCTGTACGGCGTAAAGGCGGCGTTCTACAACTGCGACGTGCAGGCCAAGGTGTATTACACCGACACGAGCAAGCTGCTCGCCAGCGAATCCGTGCCCGTCACGCGCCGCGGCGTGCGCAGCAAGACCGAGTTCAGCCCGCAGGCCGCCCGCGCCGCGCTGGTCGAGGCGACGTTTCCGCCCGAGCGGAACGGCGCAGCGCGAGCCGCGGCCCTGGCGACGAAAGTGCTCGATTCCGTGATGGAGCAATGGTCCACGCAGATCTCGGCCGGCGGCGACGTCGAGCTGGAGATCGAAGCGATGGACTTCAAGACGTTCGTGAAAATCAAGAAAGCGCTCCAGGAGCTGGAGCGCGTCAAGAGCGTCGACGGCGATTTCACGAAGGGCATCGGCAGCTTCCGGATCAAGGCGCAACTGTCGGCGCAGGCCCTGGCCGAGCGGCTGACCGAAAGCCCGTTCGACGCCTGGCTGGAAGTGCTCGACCTGAAAGTCAATCGCATTCAGGCCAAGCGCGTCGGCGAACACGATTGAAACAACCGCCCGCTTCGCGCACCGAGAAACCGGATCTGGGCGGCGGCGCCGATGTCGCACATCAGGGAAGCGGCCGAGCGCGTACGCCCGAATTCGTGATGGTCACAAACGATCCCGGCAAGCGAGACAGCACTGTCGGCCAGGCCGACCGTACGCGCGCGAGACGGTCTGATTCATCGGCGAGCGCCACGCGCAGAAGCACCACGCCCGGACAGCGGATCGCGTGAACGAAAACAAGTTCGCCGAAATCCTTGTCGGATGTGATCACGACCCTGACTTCCGCCTCGGCCCTGCGCAGGATGTCGACATCCTGCATGCGCGGCGGAATCATCGAGGAATCGGAGCAGTCGTGGCCCAAGTCGCGCAACATCGCAACCAGCTCGATGCTCACGTGCGCATCGGCCTGGAATTTCATGGCGTGTTGAGCACCAACTCGTCCTGCCGCACCGACGACACCGCATAGGCCAGTGCGGCCCGCACCTGATCCAGCGTCAGCGGGGGATGGCTGCGAACGAGGTCTTCCGGCCGCGCGCCGTGGGAAAGCCGCTCAAGGACGAACTCCACGGTAATGCGCGTGCCGCGAAAGATCGGTTTCCCGAGCATGACGCCCGGTACGCGCTCGATGTGATCTTGCCAATCCATATATACATTCTACCACACTTCACGCGCGATGGGCCGGATTTTCGAGCGGCGCGTGCGTGCGGGATAGGACTGCCGCGCACATGCCGACCGCGTTCATCTGACCCGGAAATCCGCTCGCGCGAGAATCGCGTCTCGCACGAGCGGAATTCTCGCAGCAGCGGCCGTGCCAACGACGCACCACATGACCGGGGCCGCCGAATCTGTCACGCCCCGATCTCCCCCTCGCCCCCAAAATCAATCCGCTCCGCCG
>CAZHIE010000052.1:3087-6168 GCA_964532435.1 uncultured Planctomycetales bacterium | reverse complement strand
CGAATCTGTCACGCCCCGATCTCCCCCTCGCCCCCAAAATCAATCCGCTCCGCCGGCGCCGTGGACTCCGCCGCGCGCGCCTCCCCCACCGCCGTCCACATCGCCTCCGCCAGCTCGCGCATCCCCGCGCCCGTCGCGCCGGAAACACCCAGCACCGGCTTGCCCAGCACGCCGCGCAGCGCCGCGAGCGCCTCGTCCGCGCCGGTCAAATCGAGCTTGTTGCCGACGACGATCTCGCGCCGCTCCGCCAGTTTCGCCGAGTATTTCTCCAACTCGCCGCGGATGATCGCGTACGCGTCGGCCGGCGGCGGCCCGCCCTCCGGCGGAACCAGATCGATCAGATGCACCAGCACGCGCGTCCGCTCGATGTGCCGCAAAAACGCATCCCCCAGCCCCACGCCCTCGTGCGCCCCCTCGATCAGCCCCGGAATGTCCGCCAGAACCAGCCGCCGAAAGCCCGGCAGCTCGAGAATGCCAAGCTGCGGCTCCGTCGTGGTGAACGGGTATGCGGCGATCTTCGGCCGGGCCCGCGTCAACCGCGCCAGCAGCGTGCTCTTGCCGGCGTTCGGCAGGCCGACGAACCCGATGTCGGCGATCAGCTTCAGCTCCAGCCGCAGCGTGCGCTTCTGCCCCGCCATGCCGGGCTGCGCCTCGCGCGGGGCCTGATTCGTCGAGCTTTTGAAGAACGCATTGCCGCGCCCGCCGCGCCCGCCCTTCCCCACGCACACGACCTGCCCCGGCGCGGTCAGATCCTTGATCAGGCGATTGGAATTCGCGTCAAAAATCAGCGTCCCCACCGGCACCTGAATCGTCAGGTCGGCGCCGTTGCGGCCGGCGCAGTCGCTTCCCATTCCGTGCTGCCCGCGCTCGGCGAAATACTCGCGCCGCCCGACCAAGTCGAGCAGCGTGGTCATGCCCGCTTCGGCCTGGAGAAAGACCGAACCGCCGTTGCCGCCGTCGCCGCCGTCCGGCCCGCCCTTGGGCATGTACTTTTCGCGGCGAAAGCTCGCGCAGCCGTTGCCGCCGTCGCCGCCGGCGACGTCGATCGTGACCACGTCGACGAAAAAGTGCGTTGAGCCCGTCGTGCGCTGCATGTCGCAATGCTCGCCGCATCGGCGGCAAAGTCAAGTCTCCCGACCCGGCACAACCCGGCGGCCCCCGCGCTCACATCTTCCGCGCGATCGGCATGCGCCGGCCGAAGCCGAACGCGCGCGACGTGACTTTCAGCCCCGGGGCCGCCTGCTGCCGCTTGTATTCGCTGGTGTCCACGCGGCGGACAACGTCGCGTACCACCGCCGGCTCGAAACCCGCCGCGATGATCTCCTCGGCACTCTGCAGCCGCTCCTCGTAGCGCTCGAGAATCTCGTCAAGCACGTCGTACGGCGGCAGCGAGTCCTGGTCGGTCTGGTTCGGCCGCAATTCCGCCGACGGCGCTTTCGAGATCGTCCGCGCGGGGATCAGGTCGCGCCCGGCGGTGCGATTCATCAGCCGCGCGAGCTCGTACACCATCGTCTTGGGCACGTCGCTGATCGCCGCCAGCCCGCCGCACATGTCGCCGTAGAGCGTGCAATACCCGACGCCGAATTCGCTTTTGTTTCCCGTGGTCAGCAGCAGGTGGCCGAACTTGTTCGACAGCGCCATCAGCGTCGCGCCGCGGATGCGGGCCTGCACGTTTTCCTCGGTCACGCCCGGTTCCCCACCCGCGAGGTGCGGCGCCAGCGCCGATTCGAATGCGGCGTGCATCGGCTCGATCGGAATCGTCGCGAGCGACACGCCGAGGTTTTCCGCCAGCCGCCGCGCGTCTTCCAGGCTGTGCGCGCTGCTGTAGCGGCTCGGCATCGCGACGGTGAACACGCGCGCGGCCCCGAGCGCGTCGACCGCCAGCGCCGCCACGACGGCCGAGTCGATTCCGCCCGACACGCCGACCACCACACTGCGAAACCCGCACTTGCGCACGTAGCCGCGCAGGCCCATCCGCAGCGCGCCAAGCAGGCTCGCCACGCCGCCGGGCAGCGACTCGCGCCGCGCTTCGGCCGGACGATCGAGATCGACGATGAGCACGTCTTCGTCGAACGCGCGGCCCTGCGCGATCGTCTCGCCGCGCGCGTCCACGACGCAGCTACAGCCGTCGAAAAGCAGCTCGTCATTGCCGCCGACCTGGTTGACGAAAGCGATCGGCACGCGATTGCGGCGCGCGTGCCCGCGCAGCAACTCGAGCCGCAGGTCGTGCTTCGGCCGCCAGAGCGGCGAGCGCGGCGCATCGTGTTGCAGGTAATACGGCGATGCCGAGATGTTGATGAGCAGGTCTGCGCCCGCAGCCGTCAGGTCGGCCAGCGGATCGACGTCGTACAGCGGTCGGCCGAGCATCCGCTCCGCCGACCACATGTCCTCGCAGATGGTCAGGCCGATCCGCCGGCCGCCAAAATCGAAAACGGCCTGCGGTCCGCCCGTGTCGAAGTAGCGGGCCTCGTCGAACACGTCGTACGTCGGAAGCAGGCGCTTGCGCGAGACGCCGGCGACACGTCCGCCGGTCAGCAGCGCGGCGGAGTTGAACAGCGGCCGGCCGGCGGCGCGGTCGGTCGGCTCGGCGAACCCGACGACGACGCCGATGCGGCTGGCCTTTTCGGCGATGCGGCGCAGGGCGGCGACGTTTTGCGTGATGATCTCGCTGCGCAGGAGCAGGTCTTTGGCGGGGTAGCCAAGGATCACCTGCTCGCTGAACACGGCCAGGTCTGCGCCGAGCGACTCGGCCCGCGCGACGTGCTCGATCACGCGCGCCGCATTGCCGTCGACGTCGCCGATGGTGGGATCGATCTGAATGAGGGCGATCTTCACACGGGCGCTCCGGCCGAATCATAGCGCGAGGACCGCCTGGACCGCAGCCGCCTGGACCGCAGCCGCCCTCGGCTGCATTCACCGTCCGATCCGAACCCCAAGCGCCAGCGCGCGGGGATTATTCCAGCACGCCCGCCGCGCGGGAACCAAGCCAGCACCGCGCGGGAACCAAGCCAGCACGCCCGCCTCCCGAAATACCCGCGCGCTGGCGCTTGGGGTTCTGGACCGCAGCCGCACTCGGCTGCC
>CAZHIE010000052.1:0-2987 GCA_964532435.1 uncultured Planctomycetales bacterium | reverse complement strand
TCTGGACCGCAGCCGCACTCGGCTGCCGTCCCAACGCTATCCCCCCGCCCGCTCCGCAAAAACCCGCTGCGCCGCCGCCAGCCCGCGGCCCAGCTCGAACGAATGCCCGAGTTTGTGCAGCGATTGCTCGATCGCGCCGAGCACGCCCACCGTGTCCACGGCGTCGATGAATCCCATGTGCGAAAGCCGCACCACCTTGCCCTCGATCTGGTCCTGTCCGCCGGCCAGATGTACGCCGAAGCGCTCGCGCAGATCCTTGCGCAGCTTCTTCTCCTCCACGCCCGGCGGGACCACCAGCGCCGTCACCGAATCGCTCGGCGACCTGGAGAAAACCGGCACGCCGATCGCCTGCGCCGCGGCGCGCGTGGCCGCCGCCATCGCCGCGACGCGCTTCCACACGTTCTCCATGCCCTCGTTGAGCAGGATGTCGAGCGTCACGCGCAATCCGCGCACCATCAGGTGCGCCGGCGTCCACGGCGTGTCATTCTTCTTGGCCGCCTTGCGCGCCTGGTTGAAATTGAGGTAATACGAGTGCTGCTTGCCATTGCCCTCGATCACCTTCCACGCGCGCTCGCTCACCGATGCGAAGCCCAGCCCCGGCGGCAGCATCAGCGCCTTCTGAGATCCCGTAATGACGACGTCGACGCCCCATTCGTCCGGCAGGAGCGGCAGCGCGCCGGCCGACGTAATGCAGTCGGCGATCAGCAGCTTGCCCGCCGCGTTTGTGATCGCGCCGATCGCCTTGAGATCGCAGAGCGTCGCCGTCGACGTCTCGCTATGCACGCAGATGACGCTCGTGATCGCCTTGTCCTTCGACAGGAATTCGGAGATCGCGCCCGGCGCGACCGCCGTCCCCCACTCCACCTTGTGATGAATGTGGTCGATGCCGAACTGCGCGCAGATCTTCGCCCAGCGCTCGCCGAACTTGCCGCCGTCGATCACCAGCGCCTTGCTGCCCGCCGGATGGCACCCGACGATCGCGCCTTCGGCCACGGCGGTGCCGGAGCCGGTCAGGATCATCACCTCGTTGCGCGTCATCAGCACTTTCTGGAGCTTCTCGGTGCATTCCTTGAGCAGCTCCTGGAACCACGCCGTGCGGTGATGCTCGAACGGGCGCGCCATCTCGATCAGGGCTTCCTCCGGCACCTGGCACGGCCCGGGGGTGTAAAGGCGGATCTTTTTCATGTTTGCTTCCTCGCAGGACGTCCTTGGGCGGAACGGGTCCGCCGCGTAGCTCCGCGAATCCTAATCGCCCCGCCGCCGGCGTGCGAGAACGCGGTACGCCCGCCGCGCCAGCCCGCCAGCCGGCGATTCGAACTTCCGCGCCAAGTTGTAGTGGCCGCGCGCCACAGGCCGTGGCATACTCCATCCCGGGCCGGCGGACCGACACTGATCGTTGCAGCGCGGCGCGGCGGCCCGTCATTCGCGAGGCTCGCGCGTGAAGAAACGCGTTTGCGTCGTCCTGGGCGGAGTCGTCGTTCTTGTCGTGCTGTTCGCCGGCGCCGCGTGGGTTGGACTGCGCAGTGGACCCACCGCCTCGCCGCCGGCCGAAGACCCGCTGGCGCGGCTGGCGCGCGAGCGCTCCGGCCTCTCGCCAAACGCCGCGGTGCATTATCTCGCCGCCAGCATTGAACTCGCCAATCCGCCGATCGAGAGCTGGGACGAAATCCTGCCTGCCGACTCGACGGTCGCTCCGCCCGACGAACTGATCGACTGGGTGTATGCCAACGCCGGAGCGTGGGAAGAGTGCCGCCGCGGCGCGCTCGCGCCGCACTTCTGGGTCGCGGCGCAGCGCGGCGACGGCGGCGCGGTCGAGCTTCCTGCCATCGAGCCGCTGCGGCGCGTCGCGCGTCTGGCGGCGCTGCGCGCCCGCATCGCCCGCGACGGTCGAGACGCGGCCGAATACGCCGACTGCATGGTCGTGCTCAGCCACCTGGCGCGACACGCGCATCAACAGCCCACGCTGATCGGCTACGTCGTCGCCGCCGCGCTCGACGCGATGCTCGACGAGCGCATCCTTCTACCGCTCGCCTGGCCCGAGAGCGACGCCGACGGCCGACTCGACTACGCAACCCGCATTTTGGGGTGCTTCGAGGATTGTCCATCGCCGCAATCGGCCTTGCGCGAAGAGCAGGATCTCGCGGCGTGGATGTACCAATCCGGGGCGATGTCGCGCAGCGGCCTGCTGCGATTCGTCGGCACGGCACGCTTCTGCGGAGAACTCGATCGCTGCATCGCGCCATTCGGAACGCTCCTCGGCCAACCGCTCGACGTGCAGACCGATCCGGCCGCGCCCTCGCGCGCCATCATCGCGGCCTTGCGCACGCGAGCCGTGTCGTGGCTGAATCCGTCCGGCGTGCTGGCGCGGGCGCTCGTGCCGGCGTTCGAGCGGCCGATTGAGTTGTACTGGCTCACCGAAGCGCGCCGCCGCGGCGGGCGCACCGTCGTGAACATTTTCGTGCAGCGCGACCGCACCGGTCGCCTGGCCGAAAGCCTCGCCGGCTTGAACGGCGCGTCGGCGATCGACCCGTTCAGCGGCAAGCCGTTTGTGTTTCGGGCGACCGAGGACGAAGCCGGCGGCGCTGGCGCTTCGCCGGGCGGGTTTCGCCTCTATTCGCTCGGCCCGGATCGCGATGACGACGGCGGCCGGAACGAGCCCGCCATCGCCCGCAACATGGGGCTGGGCCGTCCGGCGGCGGATGGCGATCTCGTGATTTGGCCGCCGAAGTGACGGCCGGAGCGCGTCCGATTTGAGCGGCACTTTTCCGCGCCGCAAGCGCGGCGTTCGACGAGTAGCGAGTGACGAAGAGCGAGTAGCGAGTTTCAGAGCCGCGGGCGTCGGCGAGCGCGGCGCGTCCGATCCGAGCCGCGAGCGTAAGCGAGCGCGACGTCCCGCGCTCAGTCTGTCGCCTTCGCGCGGCGGCCGATGGCGTTCTTGCTTTTCTAACAGACCGAGATCCGAGCGCTTTGCTCGCTGACGCTCGCGG